>NZ_JAPMAL010000018.1:0-189599 GCF_026343935.1 Paraburkholderia sp. CNPSo 3076
GCGAAGGTCTCCCGGCAGGATAACGCGCGCTGGCTGCTCACGTGGACGCCGGATGCAAGCCAGGGCATTGCGCTCAGGGCCCAGCTGCGCAGCGAGGCCGGCGCCGGACCGCTTGACGTCCTGCAGCTGCGGCACTTTGCATTGCCCGCGCGCATCTTTCTGACCGGTAGCGCAAAGGCTGGGCCGAAGGCGACTGTCAGCGGTCCTCCGCCGCTGCCACCCGCAGCCATCGCGGCCGCGAACCACGCTGCAACGCCCCTGCCGCAAGGCATTGTGCCGGAGGCGCAATGATGCTGGGCGAACTGTTCAGGAGCCTCTTTCCGGCTGGAGATCGCACGGTGAAAAAACTGCCCACCGCATCAGCCAGGTTAGAGGGCTCCCGGGCATGAACGGCCAAAAGCGCCAAGAGCCACGACAAAAAAGCACCGCTCGGCACCCAGCTCAAGACCCCTTCTCATGATTCACCTTATCGGCATGCCGAAAATCCTTAGAATGAATCCCATGCTTCTTAAGCAGCATCTGCAAATGTGACCGATTCATATCACAGCGCCTCGCAAGCTCCGCCACCGTGCCCCCAGTCTCCTGCAACCCACGCTCAAGAAACGCCCTCTCAGCCTCATCACTAGCAGCACGCTTCGCATCGCTCAGTGACAGCGGCGCACCCGCCGCTTCAGCCTCCATCACCCGCAAAGCCAGCGCAGCAGGCTTAGGCCGGATATCATCGGGCAGATGCTCGATATCGGCCGTGTCGCCTGCAAGGCACGAAAGCCGATACACGAGATTGCGCAGCTCGCGAATATTCCCCGGATAAGCGTACGTAAGCAGAAAGTCGCGCAGCTTGGGCGTAAGCTTCACTGGCCGTCGCTTGAGCTGCCCAGCAGCCTCATCGCCGAAATAAGCAATGAGCAGCGGAATCTCGTCGTTGCGTTCGCGCAGCGCCGGCAACGTCACATGAATCACGCTCAGCCGATAAAACAGGTCCTCGCGAAACTGCCCCTGTGCGGCGAGTTCGCGCAAGTTGCGGTTGGTCGCCGCAACGATGCGCGTGTCGACCCCAATGGGTTCATCGGAGCCCACCCGCTGGATCTCGTGCGCTTCGAGCACGCGCAGCAGCTTCACCTGCCCCTGCAGCGGCAACTCGCCGATCTCGTCCAGAAAGATCGTCCCCGTATGCGCGCTTTCGAACTTCCCTTTGCGATCGCTCGACGCCCCCGTGAACGCCCCTCTGCGATGGCCGAACAACTCCGATTCGAGCAGGTTCTCGGGTATCGCGCCGCAGTTCACCGAGATGTATGGGCGGTCGGCGCGCGCGCCGTTGGCGTGGATCACCTTCGCCATCAACTCCTTGCCCGTTCCGCTTTCGCCGTCGATCAACACGGGTAGGTCCGTGGGCGCCGCCTTTTCCGCGATCTCCAGCGCGGCGAGCAGCTTCGGGTTGTCGCCGAATATGCCTTCGAAGATGAAGCTGCGCTCGATCAACGCCTCGCGCCGCCGGTGCGCGGAGGGCGTGAGGGCGTCCGGCCTGGCCAGCGCATCGAGCGCTTCAGGCGCCTCCGCCGCCGCTTCGACGAAGCGCTCCTTGCGCGAGAGTTGCATGACTTCGTCGCGCAGCGCGTTCGACTGGTTCAAGAGTTTTTCGATGTCGGTGCGTTCGAGCCGCGGCGCCCAGCGCAGCGTCGAGCGCAGGATCTCGATCTTCTCGAGCAAGCCCGCATATGACACAACGGAACTGCCAAATCCGTGCGGGTCGAAGAGCTTCATGATGCCCCCAGCTGCTTTTGCACGAGCTGGTAATACATGCCCCTGCGCTCGACGAGTTCTTCGTGCCGCCCCTGCTCCACGATCGCCCCTTCGTAGAGCACGAGGATCTTGTCCGCCCGCATGATCGTGCTCAACCGGTGCGCGATGATGAGCGCCGTGCGGCCCTGGAGAATGTCATGCATGTTCGAAAGGATGTTGCTTTCCGACTGCGTGTCGAGCGACGAGGTGGCTTCGTCGAACACGAGCAGACGCGGGTCGTGATAGAGCGCGCGCGCAATGCAAAGGCGCTGGATCTGCCCGCCCGAGAGGCCCACGCCGCGCTCGCCCACCACCTGCTCGTAGCCGAGCGGCAACTTGCTGATGAACGCGTGCGCATCCGCCATGCGCGCCACTTCCTCCATGCGCCGCCAGTCAGGCGTTGCATCGCCGCACGCGATGTTCTCCGCAATCGTGCCGGAGAACACGAGGTTCGTCTGCATCACGTAGCCTACCTGGGCGCGAAAGTACGCGTGGTCGATCGCGCTCATGTCGTAGCCATCCACGTTGATCTTGCCTTCGGTCGGCGCGTAGAAGCCCACCAGCAGCTTCGCGAGCGTCGTCTTGCCGGAGCCGCTGCGCCCGACGATCGCCACCATCTGGCCGCGCCCGACCGAAAAGCTGATGTTCTCCAGCACATAAGGCGTTTCGTTGCCGCCGTAGCGGAAATACACGCCGTCGAATTCAATGTCGCCCTGCAGGTCGGGAAGCAGCACGCGCGAACCCAGGTCGGCGGGCTTCTGCTCGGGCTCGATATCGAGCACGTCGCCTAGCCGCTCCATCGCGACCGCCGCATCGTTCATGAGGCTCCAGAGCCCGACGAGACCCATGAGCGGCGCGAGCACGCTGCCCATGAACGCATTGAACGCAATGAGCTGTCCGATGCTCAATTCCTGATCGAGCACGAGCGTGGCGCCCGCCCAGAGAATCACGATCGTGGTCGCGGCATTGAGCAACTGGCTGCCGAGACCGACCAGAATATGGAACGCCTGCGCGCGATACTGCACTTCGAGCGACTTCGCGTACTTGCGCTCCCACTTCAGGCGTACCGCTCTTTCTATCCCCATGCCCTTCACGGTTTCGACGCCGCCAAGCGTCTCCATCAGCATGGAGCGCGCGTCGGTGGACACGGCGAAGACTTCACGCGCGTAGCGCTTGATGCGCGGCGTGGCAATGGCGGTCAGCGCCATGATGGGAATCACGAACGCAATCAGCAGCAGCGTCAGCTTCACGTTGTAGAGGAACATGATCGTGAAGTAGATGAAGATCATCAGCAGGTTGAGCGCCGTCGTCACCGTCGATTCAGTCAGAAACGCGCGGATAGTCTGGTTCTCCTGAAAGCGCGCGAAGATATCGCCTGTTTTACGCCGCGCGAAAAACGAGAACGGCAACGACATGGTGTGCTTGAAGAACTGCGACATCATCGCGAAGTCGAGACTGCGCACCATGAAATTCGACAGATGCGCGCGTATCGTCGTCATGAGCTGCGTAAACACGTGCGAAATGATGAGCCCCACGATCAGGAGATGCAGCAGGCTCACGTTCTGGTGGACGATCACGCTGTCGAGAATGTTCTGGATGATGAGCGGCGGCACCACGCCCAGCATCTGGATCACGAAGGTCGCGAGAAACAGGTGGGCAAGTATTTTCCGGTAGGGCAGCAGATATCCGATGAAGCGCACCCACGGCGAGCGCGTCGCCGCCTGCGCGCCCGTGGTCTCGCCCGCCGTGAACAGGAGGCACGTGCCGTTCCAGCCGCGCTCGAACGCTTCGACGCTCAGCTTGCGAAAACCGAGCGCCGGGTCGGCCACCCTCACCCACTGCTTCGACACGCCATATACGACGATGTAGTGGTAGCCCTCCCAGTGCGCGATGAAGGGCAACTCGAACCCTTGCAGCGCTTCGTACGTGCACTGCACGCCGCGCGTGGTGAAGCCGAGCGCTTCGCCGGTGCGCGCGAGACTGTCCAGCGTCGCGCCCTGCGTCGTCACGTTCGCGAGGTCGCGCAGCTTGCCGAGCGTCATGGGAATGCCGTAATGGCGGCAGATCATGGCGAGGCACGCCGCGCCGCAATCCATCTCTTCGGCCTGTTCGACCAGCACGAAGCGCTTGATCACGCGTTCGCTGAAGGTCGCGTCCGCGCCGCTGTCCACGGCAACGGGCCGGCTGCGGCGCTCGGCGAGCTTCTTCTGCCGCTGCAATTCGCGCTCGTTGAAGCGCACGCGCTCTTCCAGCACCTCGCGCAGCTTCGGGTTGCGCTCCAGCATGAAATGCACGGTCTTCTCGGGAATCACCAGCAACCGGACATCAGTGAGCGCCGTGACGCTCGCGGGCTGATCCTGGCGAAGCAGGCACGCGCGTTCGCCGAAAATTTCCCCCGCGCCGAGCTTCGCAATCTGATAGACGCTGCCGTCTTCCTCGCGCGCAATAGTGACTTCGCCCTGGCGCACGACATACAGGCGCATGTCGCCGCCGGCGCCTTGATGGATGATCTCCTTGCCCGCGCTCACGCGCTTGACGCCCACGCTCGACACATACTCTTCCAGTTCGGCTCGCGAAAGCTTGCCGCGCAAGTCGAAGAGCCGCGTGACGAACCCGCCCGCGGAGCTGATCGCCACATAGCTCGTCACGAACGACTGCGCGGCGGGATTCGCGGCGAGCAGCGGTTCGAGCGCCGCGCGGGGGATGCAAAGCACCTCGGTCTTCGCGGAAGCGCGCACCGACACTTCGTGCCAGTAGTCGCGCAGCATGGCGATTTCGCCGAACACTTCGCGTTCCTTGCGCACGCCGAGACTCATTTCCTTGCCGCGCTCTTCGGCGATGAGCCGCACGGAGCCCGAGCGGATCACATAGAGTCCGGCTGCGGGTTCGCCACGCTTGCAGAGCGTGTCGCCGAATGCGTAGCTGTGCGTTTCGACCTGCGCGGCGAGACGGTCGAGTTCTTCGCGCGAAAAGAGCGAGAGCGGTTCGACCGATGCGAGAAAATCCACCAGCGACGGTGCGCTGGCAGGTAGGGGCGCCTGGGTGTCCATCAGCGTGGCTCTGCGCGCTCAGTGCGCGTCGATGATATGTTCTTGCGCGCGCTCCGCGAGCCATTCTTCGCGCAACAGCCGCCGCACCTCGGAAGCAACGTCCGCCTCGAGCAACGCCGGATGCTTTGCCGTCACGCAGAAAATTTCGAAGAACGAACCGTCCGGAGCGGGGAACGGGCCGAGCAGGTCGCCGACCTGCGCATTGAACACCTTCGCCTCGATGTCCGTTTTCAACGACCCGCGCAGCACCTTGCCGATCACGCCGCCGCGCTCGCTCGTGTCCGCGATCGAATGCTCGCGCGCCATTTCGCTGAACGCCTGCGGCTCGTCCTCCAGAATCGACATGACCTCGCGCGCCTTGCCTTCCGAGTCCACCACGATGTGACTCACTTCGATGCTGTCGAATTTCGGCGAATTGAGCTTGAAATAGCTTTCGACCGCCTCGTCGTTGCAGATCAGGTTGAAGGTCTTCTCCTGATAGAGCGTGTCGGTAATGAAGCGCTCGAATTCATCGAGGCTGATGCCGAACACGTCCAGGTAGCGATTCATGTCCGCCGCGCGGTGCAACCCCCGCACGCGGCGAAACTGGTCGGCGCGTTGCTGGATTTCGTCGGGCTCCACCTTCACGCCCATTTTCTTCGCGGCGATGACCGTCAGCCGGTCGCGCACCTGCTGTTCGACCAGGCTCTCGAACTGCCCCGTGAGTTTCAGCGCGCGGATGAAATCTTCCGTGCCGATCGCTTCATCGTCGATCCGTACGATTGTCGTCATTGCGTTCCCCTGATTTCCGATTCCCGAATTTCGAACTGATTGGTGTCGTCAGCCAGCGATCTGCCGGAACGGGTCCAGCGCGAAATCGATCAGGCGCCGCTCGCGCACCACGATTTCGGCGGTTGCCGTCATGCCGTAGCGCAGCGGATACGTCGCGCCCCCAATCGAAAAATGGTCGCGCGCGAGACGCACGCGACCCTCGTAAACTGGCTCCTTCGTCTGCGCCTGCGGCTTCGTGGTCGGCGAAATATATTCGAGCATGCCGTCCACCACGCCATAGCGCTGATACGGAAACGCGTTGAATTTCAGCTTGACGGCCAAGCCCTCGTGCAGGAACGCGCGGTCCTGCTCCGCAATCGCCACCTTCACGACCGGGCGCGCGTTGGCCGGCGCAATGCCCCCGAGCGGCGTGTTCGCCTGGATCTTGTCGCCGGGCTGCGTCGTCGTCACGTCCGTAATCACGCCCGAGACCGGCGCGAGCACGAGCAGGAAGTTGTCCTTGTCGATGTTCTCGAAGCGGATGCGCGCCGCGGCGTCGGCGGCAAGGCGCGCGGTTTGCACCTGCAGGCGCAGCTTGTCCTCGGTATTGGCGATTTCGCGCTCCGTCGCGTCGTATTCGATGCGTAGCGACGTGAGCTGCCCGGCGCTGCCTTCGAGCTGCGCCTTCGCCTGGGCGAACTCGTGGCTCGTTTGCGCCTGTAATTCGCTGAGCCGCGCCTGCGCGATCCGGTAGTTATTATCGGCCTGCAGGAACGCGCTGCGCTTTTCCTCGACCTGGCTTTGCGATACTCCGCCGCCGCCCGGCAGCGCAAACAGGCGCTCGTACTTGTCCTGGTCTTCCTTCGCGAGATCGCGCACGTGGCGCGCGTTGTCGATATTGCCGCGCGCTTCGTCGAGCTGGGCGTTCTCGGCCTGCTGGAGCTTGCTCGTGCCTTCCGCCACGCGCGTTTCATGTAGATGCGTTTCAACGTCCATCTGCGCCTTGAGCGCCTCGGCCTTGCGCTCCATGAGCGCCTTCTTCTCGGGGAATTCCTTCCAGTCGCGTTCGGCGTCGTCGAGTTTCAGGCGCGCGTCGAGCGCGTTGGTCGCCGCCTGGATCGCGCCGCGCGCGTTGATACGGCCAATGACGTCGTCCTTCTCCACGGGCTGACCTTCGGCGATGTAGATGTCCACGAGTTCCCCATCCACCGGCGCGTAGATGCGGCGCACTTCCGACTCCGGGGCGAGCGCCCCCTGCGCGCTCACGATGACATCGGCACGCCCGACGAACGACCACAGGAAGGCGCATACCACGAGCGCAACCATCGTGATGATCGTGGCTTCAATGAGGCGCCACGGGCGCGCGGTGAGGATCGCCACGCCTTCCTCGCTGTGGTCGCCCAGCGCCTCGCCAAGCGGGCGCGGCGGTTCGGGCGCCGCAAGCCCCCCCGGCATGCCGAGCGCCTTGCCCAGGCGCTCAATGAGCTGGCGCGGATTCACCATGCCCTCCCGCTTGCGCAAGCGTTTCGAGCGCTCCCGCATGGGCCGCGAACGGCGGCGTGGCGAAGTGAGCGGCGGCCAGACGGTCGTGCACGGCCTGCACGTGGCCCGCGTGCGCCTCGCTGTCGATCTGCTGATACTGGTCGACGTCGGCGCGCACGGCATCGAGCCCGGCGAGGCGCGGATAGCGCTGCGCGTAGTCGCTCAGCATCGCGGTGAGCGCGTCGAAGCGGTCGCTCGCGAGCGCGCTGTCGATTGCCTGATGGATGCGGTCGAGCGCGGCCACATACACGGAGTCGTCGCTCTGCAGCTTGCGCAAGTGGCTGAGCGAGTCCGCATACACGACGGCAAACGCCGGCACATAGGCCGAGATCCGGTCGAATGCACGCTGATGCTCGCCGGGGTCGTCGTTCCAGCGGCTCGTCAGCGCATGGATCGGCGCTTCGTCGCGATAGATGCGGATCGGCGCCTGCGGGCCGCCCCGTCCCTGCACGAACGATTGCAGCGCGCCGATCCAGCCGATGTTTTCCACGAGCGGCGCGGCGTCCGGGTTGTGGCGCGCGAGTGTACGCATGTCTTCCACGATCGCGCGCGCACGGTCGAACGCGCGCGCGTTGATCGCGGCGACCCAGTCGGGCACGTCCGCCTTGATGAGCGCTTCCGTCCCCATCGCGCGCCACGTGCTGTCGTTCGGGTGGCGCGTGAGATATTGATCGGCCATGCGCGCCGCGCTTTCGAACTGTCCGCTCGTGAGCAACGCCTGCATGTCGCGCTGCGGCGCGCCCTGGAAATACGTGAGCGCGACGAGCGCGAGGATCACGGCAATCCCGCCGCCGCCCCAGCGCGCGAACGCGCCCATATTGATCTTCCCGCTGCCGCCCAGCGCTTCGCTCAGTTCGCTCAGGAAGACCTCGAGCCTGCCGCGCCGGCGTCGCGCGTCGTGCCCCGGTTCCGGCGCGGGGTGAGGCGCATCGGGGTTGATTTCGTCGTCCTGCGCGGGCGCGGGGGGCGTGCAGAAAATGTCGAGAAACGAGTGCGCGCTGCCAATGAAGGTCGTGCGGTCGGCGTCTTCTGCGAGCACCGACGCGCGGCGCTCGCGCGTCGCCGTCACGGTGGCATCGCTTCCACTCGTGCTCTCGAGGCCGACCCGGTAGACGAAGTGCTCGCCGCCAAAGGCGATCCGCTGGCCGTCTTCGAGCTTGACCGCGTGATCGTCGAGCCGCAGGCCGTCGAGGAACGTGCCGTTGGTGCTGCCGAGGTCTTCGACATACATCGCGTCGTCTTCGGCGTAGATGTGCGCATGACGCCGCGACAAGTAGTTCACCTGATGCGGATACGCGTCGTGATACTGCGAGAACGTCTCGTCGGCCTTGCTGACCAGGAACGGAAAACTCGTGACGACGATCTGCTGCAACCCGAGATCGGCGCGCTCCGGCGTGAGCGTCACCACGGTCGCCCGCACGGGCGCGCGTACCGTGCGCGGCGCGAAGCTCACGCGAAACGCGAGCGCGCCGGCAAAGCTGAGTTCGTCGCCGTCGTTGAGCACGTGGGGCTTCTGGGTGACTTCGATACCGTTGACCGCCGTGCCGTTCTTGCTCCCCAGGTCGGCTACGTAGGCCGCCGCGCCCTCGCGGAAGATGCGCGCGTGACGGCGCGAGACATCGACCACGACCTCGGGCCGCGCCGCGGCAAAAGGCGGCTGTGTCCGCCCGACTGCAAAAAGATCCTTGTCGATGCGGATTTCGCCCAGCTCCGCATGCGATATCGGCCGCAGCACGATATCGAACGTCCGGTCGAGCGATGTCTGGCTCTCGGCAATGGAAGCGGCGTCAGGCACCATGATTCCGCCAGCGATCAGCAGTTGTCAGCCAGGCCGCGCGTGGCGCAAGCGCCGCGTGCGCACTAACTCTCCGTGTGAAGCCGTGCGCCTTGCACATGGCGATCTGGGTGTGAGAAAAGTGTAGGCGACTGTTGGCTGGAGTCAAACAACTGACGCGGCCCGCCGCAACGGGCGCGCTCACTTGACGGGCGCTGCCGGCACGGCGGAACTCGAGGCCACGTTGGCGACATCGACGTCGGGCCAGCCGCCGCCGATCGCCTTATAGAGGGTGACAGTGTCGCTCAGAATCAGCTCATGGTTGGCGAGAAGCGACTGTTCCGCATTAGCGAGCGAACGTTCGGACTCCAATACTTCGAGCTGCGACACGAGCCCTTCCTTCAACTGCGCCTCGACCTGCGCCGCGACGGTGCGCAGCCGCTCGTTCTGCTGCAGCAATTCGATGCGCTGCCTTTTATGCGCGTCGAGGTTCACGAGCGCGTTCTCGACTTCTTCGAACGCCGTGAACACCACCTGGCGATACTGCTCTTCGGCAACCTTGCCCTGGGCCTCGGTCGTCTTGATGTGGGCATGCACGCTGGGGTCGAACATCGGGAAGTCGATGCTCGGCATGAAGCTCAGCGTGAATACCTTGAACAGATCGGAGAGCGAGAACGCGGCTGTGCCGGCGCGGCCCGTGAGACTGATGGTCGGCAATTGCGCGAGCCGCGCGGAACCGACTTCATCATACGATTCGAGAATGCGGTACTGCGCGGCCACCACGTCGGGGCGGCGCCCCAGCAACTGCGCGGGCAGGCCCATGGGCACGTCCGGCAGCTTCACGCGCTCGCGCAACTGGCCCAGCGGCATCCTGAACTCGCCCGCGGGCACACCGACCAGCGTGGCAAGCGCGTTTTCGGCGGTATCGCGCTCACGGTGCAGTTCCAGCAGTTCGTTCGTCACGCCATTGACTTCTGCGCCCTGGCGCAGCACCTCGGTTTTGGGCGCGACACCGTTTGCGTACATCTGCTGGTAAATGGTGAGAATCTGCTTGTTCCGCTTCAGCGTGTCTTCCTCGTCGCGGATCTGATCGTCGAACTGGAGGATCTGGAAATAAGTGCTCGCCACATTCGCAACGAGCGTCAAATAGCCTGCACGCCAATCCGCTTCGCTAGCGTGATACTCGGCCTTTTGGGCCTGCACGCTTTTTTCGACTTTGCCCCAGATATCGATGTCCCAGTTGACCTGAGTGGCGACGTTATAGGTCTTCGAGAGCGCTAGCCCCGTGCTCTTCTCATAATCGATACCCGCGCCCGCGTCGACCGTGGGAAGTGCACCGGCCTGCACTTCCCCGATCTGCGCGCCGGCCACGCCAATGCGCGCCGCCAGCACCCGGATATCGACATTGCCCGCAATCGCCTTTTCTATGAGTGTATTCAGGTAGGGATCGTCGAACTCTTTCCACCACTGCGGATTGACCGTATCGGCCGCGGAAAACGTGCGGCTCGTATGCGCCCAGGCGTCCTTCGCAGGCATGTCCGGGCGCTGATACGCAGGCGTACTCAGATCCGTGCAGCCACACAGCGCCACCGCACACAACCCAGCCGTTCCGACGACGCGGGTCAGCCAGCGCGACGCGCCGCGACCTGCGTATGCGGCGGACGGCGAGAGCAGTGTGTTCACGATCGACTCCTTGAGCGGAATGCCATAAAGCACGGTGAAGGACGCGACGAAGAAGCGGTGTGCAGCGGATGCGGTGGAGGGCGGCGCCGTGGCGGCGGGTAAGCCTCCACGGCTGGCAGCACGATCAGAAGTTGATCGTGTTGTGAGCCGTTTGCACGGGGTTGGTCGACGCGTGGAGGTTGTTCACGAACGCCACGTCGTTGCCCGTGTTGGACAGGATGGTGTTCGTCTGGCCGATCAACTGCGATGCGGTGAAGTTGGTGGAGTCGACCTTCACGCTCGGCATCGTCGGGTAGCAGACGGGCCACAGGCCCAGGCCGCCGCGCACGGCGCTCATTTCACGGCGGTCGAGTTCTTGTGCGACGCTCAGGTCGGCAATCATCAGCTTGCTCATGGCAGTTCTCCAGAAATGGATGGAACGGTGTTTGGGTTGTGAGCTGCAAGGTTGCTGGCTCGGGTCCAACAAGGCATGAGGCGTGCCAGGTGCACGAGCGCGCGAGCGCACGCCGGCGCAACGCCCGTTGCATAAGGACTGTTCTGGAATTCCCGGAGTCTTGCGCGCGGCGTGTGGCGCACGCGATCCGTGCGTTGTGATGGGTGCGCGCCAACTCGTCGACCGGCTTATGTTGGCGTGCTTCGAACAGGGCTTTTCGGGGGGAAGTGAAAGCGTCGCAAACGTTCGTCTATCGCCGTGGCGTGCGCGACCGGATCGTATGGATCACTTAACGTAGATGGTGATTTTCTTCGAGTACACCGGCGGGTTGTGCGGCACGTGGTGCGCGTCGCCCATCAGCAGCTGCAGCGTATGTTTGCCCGGCGGCAACTGAAGCATGGTTTCGGTCTGGCCGGCGCCGAAGTGCAGGTGGTTGCGATCGGATGGAATGGGCTGATCCATCGGCGGCAAGTCCGTATCGACGAGCAGATGGTGGTGGCCCGTGTTGGGAAACTCGACTTCCGCAGGCGCCACGCCCATGTTGCGCAGCCCGAACCAGACGCGAAATGGCCGCCCGGCCGGCATGACCTGGCCGTCGTTGGGCCAGCCGATATAAACATGCGCGTTCGGGTCGGCCGGCGTCGTGCCTGCATGCGCCGCACCGCCCGCGAGCAGCACGAGGCTGGCAGCAAAAACGAGGAACCTGTTCATGGCATGCACTCCCGCTTCTTTTGCGCTGCGGCTAAAGCCGGATGTCCTTCGCTACTTGACGATGACCGTGATCTTCTTCGAGTACACCGGCGGATCGTGCGGCACGTGGTTGTAGTCGCCCATCAGCAACTGCAGCGTGTGCTTGCCCGGCGGAAGCTCGATCCGGGCTTCCGTTTCGCCAGCGCCGAAATGCAAATGATTGCGATCCGACGGGATCGGCTGGTCGAGCGGTGGGAGGTCCGTGTCGATGAGCAAGTGATGATGGCCCGTGTTCGCCTTGTTGATCCCCTTGGGGCAGACGCCCATGTTGCGCAGCCCCATGCGCACCCAGAACTTGCCGGTGGGAATCGTCGCGCCGTCCGGCGGCCAGATGATGTAGACCTCCGCGCCGGGCGGCGACGGGGTGCGCTCCGCAAACGCGAGGCGCGGCATCAGGACGGCCGCTGCCAGGGCCAACAGGGTTGCTCTTCGTTGCATCTTTATGCTCCTCGTTCGGCAGACGGCGCGCGGCTTTCGAGTTCGGTGCGTGTTCTACAGCTTAGGACGGATTCAAGCGGATAGAGATAAATCGGCGCGGCGCGCGCGGGTGCCACCCAGTTACTGCATCGCCCGGCGTGCGTGCTATTTTGTAGTTGTGCGCAGGCAGTGCCTGTGCCGGCGGCGGCCCGCGTTTCGCGCGAGCACGGCCGGCGACTGCCGCGGGGTAGCGCACCGTCGGCATTGAAAGGCGATGATGCCTGGGTATGCACCCGGGTTGGCACCTGATAGGGAGAACGAACATGTGGCGGCTAGTGTTGCCTGTGTGCCTCTTGATCTCGCTAGGCCTGACCTCGACGCTACGCTCGGCTGCGCCGGTAGCGCATAACCGCTCGACTCCGGCACGCGAGCAGCCGCGTCTCGAGCCGCAAGACCCTGGTGGATACGCAAGCGCCCACGCCGCGCTTGAGCGGGTCGCCGAGGCCAGCGCAGCGCGGCAACGCTATGGCGTCGCGATCGTGCGAGTCGGCCTGATGCCGAAAGACACCTCCCAGGAATACGAAATCACGTTCTGGAATTCGATCAAGGACAGTCAATACGCCAGCGACTACGAGGCGTATCTCAAGGCCTATCCGAATGGACGCTTCGCTCCGCTCGCGCAGGCTCGCCTGACGCGTTTGCGTGCGGAGGCATCGAAACCGGCTGCAGCGTCCGCCGCGCCCACACCGGTACCCGCGCCAGCGCCTCAGGCGAAGACACCGCCGCCCCCCGCCGCGCCGCCAGCCGCGCAGACCAGGGCAGCGCCCGCCTCCGCACCGCCCGCCGCGGCAACGGCTGCGGCCGCGGCGGCAGTTGCGGCGAAGGGCAACCCGGCTATTTCGAAGCCGGGTCCGCACGACATTCAGGACTGCCCATCTTGCCCGGTGCTGGTTGCGGTGACCCCCGGCAACTTCACCATGGGCATCGACACCGACGACGCCTCGGAGCGGCCCGCGCACCGCGTGACGATCAGCCATAGCTATGCGCTCGCGAAATATGCGGTGACGGTGGCGCAGTGGAACGCGTGCGTCGCCGCGAGCGCCTGCCCGCGCCTGTCGAACGAGAACAACGCCTCGCCGAACGCCCCCGTGCGCGACCTGAGCTGGGACGACGCGCAGCAGTACGTGAAATGGCTTTCGAAGGTGAGCGGCAAGCCCTATCGCCTGCCGACGGAAGCGGAATGGGAATATGCCGCGCGCGCCGGCACCGAAACGCGCTACTGGTGGGGCAACGACATGCGCAAGGGCACGGCGAACTGCAAGGACTGTGGGCCGCCCTGGCACGTCGAGGCGCCCGACGACGTCGGCTCTTTTCCCGCCAATGCGTTTGGCTTCTACGACATGGCCGGCGGCGTTTGGGAATGGGTCAGCGACTGCTGGCACAACTCGTACAAGAACGCGCCGAACGATGGCCACTCGTGGGACGAGCCCAACTGCCAGGCGCGCGTGATCCGCGGCGGATCGTGGCGCGACGGCGCGGGCTATATGCTCGCCGCCACGCGCTTCAAATACGACAGCAGCGTTCGCTACGAAGCCAATGGATTTCGCGTAGCGCGCGACATGAAATAACGCAGATTACGCTGCGGGTCTCGCCTGGAGACGCACATGGCTTGCGATGTTCCGATTACTCGCCGGACATTCCTCAAGGCCATGGGGAGCGGCGCGGTCACGATGTCGGTCAGCTCCATCACCGCGTTCACGGCCGCCAGCCCAGCCGCACTCGCCGCGACGAGCGCCCATTCCGCACCACAGGCACCGAACGGCGCCCCCGACTGGGCGCCGGAGCCTGGCAAGGCGCGCTGGCGCATCGAGGGCGTGAGCAAGGTCACGGGCGCGAAGATCTACGCGCGCGATTACAAGGCGCGCGACTTCGACGGCTGGCCGAAAGAAGAAAACTGGCTATACGCCCTGAGATGCAATTGCGTCGACAAGAATTTCGAAGACTTCGACCTGAGCGTATTGCCGCACGATCTTCGCCCGATCGCCGTGGTATCCAACCAGACGTTGAACGACAATCGCATCTATCTGGCTGCCGAGAAAGATCCGGTCGCTAGCGAAGATATCTATCTTTTCGCGCAGAAGGGCAAACCCGCCAATTGCTACGGCCAGCCCGTCGCCTTGTTGATCTTCGAAGATTTCGATACGTATCGCCGCGCAAAGAAACTGCTCGATTTCAACGAGTCGGTGATCCGTTACGGAGCAACGGTGCCGAAAAGCACCACGACCACCTTGTATCCGTTCGCATCCAAGCTTTATGTGCGCGACGACGCCAGGTCGTTTTCGAACCTCCAGAGCAGCGGCCACGCCGATCAGACATTCACCACCAAATGCAACAGCATAAGTAAAGGCATTCTCAGTCTGGCCAGCGCCAAGGTCGACAGCAAGGCCTGGCACCAGTTCGATGGCGCCTTCAAAACGCCCGCAATCGATCCCGTCTTCATGGAACCGGAGTCGGGACTCGCGTGGTTTCAGGCGGATTCCGGTTGTCTGAACCTGGTGCTCGGCACACAATCGCCGCGCGGCGACTGCATATCCGCATGTAAGGTGTTCAAGGACAGCAATATCAATGTCAAGCACGTTCACGTGATCAGCTGCTACCCGGGCGGCGGATTCGGCGGCCGCGACGAATCGTATTTTCCCGTTTATCTCGCGCTTGCCGCGCCCTTCGCGAAGGGGGCGTTGCGCTGGCAGCAGTCGCGCCCTGAGCAGTTTCAGGTCGGTTTGAAACGCGCGGAAACGGATTTCACGGAGTCCATCTGGCTCGACGATAGCGGCAGGCTCCAGGCGCTCGTCAGTTCCTTCAGCTTCAATGGCGGCGCCAAGGAAAATCTCACAGGCCCCGTTGGCGACCTTGCCGCCATGAGCGCGATGAGCTGCTACGACATTCCGCGCGCCATGGCGCAAAGCTTCGTGAGTTATACACCCGCGTTGTTCGGCGGCTCCCAGCGCGGCTTCGGCGGTCCCCAGGCTTATCTCGCCATCGAAACGCTCATGGACGAGGCCGCCCAGGCGCTGCACAAAAGTCCATTCGACATCCGGCACACCAACCTGCTGAGCAAGCAGCACGGCAAAACGCTCACTGGCGCACCCATTCTGTTCGATCTGCAACTCGCCGACCTGCTGAACCGGCTCGAAGCGCACGAGTTATGGCGCAACAGGGAAAGCGTGCGCGCACAGCGCCGCGCGCTCGGGTTGCGATATGGCGTTGGGCTCGCCATGTCGAATCAGGCCTACGGTACCGGCAAAGACGCCGTATTCGCGATGGTGCAGATTCAGCCGAACGCGGGCCTGCATGTGCTCACCCATTACACGGACATGGGCAATGGCGCGGCGACCACGTTGGCCCTCGCGCCTGCCGCATGCCTCGGACAGAACGCGCAGAAAATCACCATGAACGAAATCGACGCGTTTCAGATATCGGATTTCAAATACTCGAAGCTGGGCATCCTGGGCAATCCCCGAAGCAAAGCGATCTCGGCCCCCTTTGGTTCTTCGAGCGCCTGCCTCGGTGCGTTCCATCACTTTCAGGCCGTAGACCGCGCCGCGATGGTGTTGATGCTGCAAAGCGTGCTGCCTGCCGCACGCGCAATATGGAATAGCCCGCACGTCGAGCGGCATGACCTCAAGTGGACAAATGGCAAGCTGACTGCCGCCGGTCACCCGGCAATCAGCTGGCCCGCGTTGCTCGACGAGATCAACCGCCAGCAGTTGCCTACCGTGGCCGCCGCCCATGTCACCTATGCCGGCGGATTCTGGAGAAGCCGGTACACGTTCGCGTCGGGCGCCGTCGAGATGGACTGTGACTACATCGCCGTTGGCCCCGATACGCACAATCTAAAGGGCTTGCCTCACGGCGCGTTGCTGCCGCCACTCGATACGTTCAATTACGGGCGCACGAACTATGCGCCTTCGGCAGCGCTCGTCGCGGTGGCCGTGAGCCCCGAAAGCGGGCACGTGAAGGTCGAACATGTCGTCACGACGCTCAGCGCCGGCCGCCTGATTTGCCCCGAGATCGTGCAAGGCCAGTCGCAAGGCGCGGTGGCCATGGCGATGAGCAATGTGCTGAGCGAATCGTGTCCGCTGGGCAATCACGGCCCCGGCAACGGCACGTGGAATCTCGACCGCTACCTCATCACGCGTATGACCGATGTCCCGCGGCAGGAACTGATCGCGCTGCCGCCGCCGGATGGAGACCATCACAGCGCGCGCGGCATCGGCGAGGCCGTAATGTGCCCCATTGCGCCGGCGCTGCTGAACGCGCTGGCCATGGCAACCGGGCATCGCTTCCGGGAAACCCCCGTCACGCCCGACAAGATACGCGAGGCCCTGAAGTGAGCGAAGCCGACATCAAGATTCACGTGAACGGACGCGCCGTCACCGTACCGGCCGCCGATACCGACATGAGCCTCGCCGAATATCTTCACGAGCGAATGGACCTGACGGGGACCAAGGTGTGCTGCGGCATCGGTGCGTGCCGTGCGTGCACCGTGGGCCTGCGCAGCAGCCGCGACGCGTTGATGGAAAAGACCCTGGCGTGTGTCACACCCGTGAGCGCGGTCGCGAAACAACATGTCTATACCGTGGAGAGCCTCGCGGACGGCAACAGGCTTTCGCCGCTGCAGCAGACTTTTCTCGAGTCTTTCGCGTTTCAGTGCGGCTACTGCACGCCTGGCTTTCTGATGGCGGCGACCGCCATGCTCGAACATGTGAAGGCGTACCGTATCAGCGCAGACCAGCTCGACGCGGAAATCGACACCTGGGTGGGGGGAAATCTGTGCCGCTGCACGGGCTACGTGAAGTATCGCGAAGCGATTCGCAAAGTCGCGCTAATGCAGATGAAAAGCGGGGAATGACCATGTCTCTCCGCGCCCGCCTGTTCGCTTTGTGCTTCCTCTTCGCCGTGCCGCTTGCTGCCTTTACCCATGAACAGACCTTGCTCGAATATGCCGATCAATGCGTGAGAGAAATTGGCGAAATCCCGCCGTTCAACTGCAATGACGGAACCGATATTCCCATTACGATCGATGGGAAACCGCCTGGGCCAAATGAGTCGCCGACGCGATGCGACAAGCCTTCATTGCTGAGCCCACGCGCCGAAGCAAAAGGTCAATGCGTTCCATTTTCAAAAATCCTGAATCTATCGCGCGGCAACACGCAAATTTCCGCGTACTGTCGTCGCGATGTGCTGCGCGAAGACAAGAGTCAGTTCTATGACCTCGTAGTCGTCGTGATGCATCACTCAGGCAACGGCAAGACCTGCTGGTTCGCGTCGAAGCCGCCGCCATTGCCGCAATCGCAAGCTGACGTGCCCGCAAGTAGCGGCATCGTTGCGACCCGCGTGCCGCCGCCAAACGAGAGAAAGCCGCCATCGGGACAGCCCTCCGCAGTCGAATTCTGGGCGACACCCGCCATGGTCGCCTCCAGCACTGCGGACAACCCCACCTGTCTAAAATGCCACGACGCGGGACCCTTTATCTTCAGCCCGTATATCGGGCAGGTGTGGGACAAGGTGCCCACCGACCCATGGGGGAAGTATTCGAGCATCGGGCAGGCTTTCTCGTCGTATCACCTCATGACGATGAGCACACCCGGCAACACCTGCGTTGGCTGCCACCGCATCGGCAGCGAGCAGAGCTGTACGGCTTATCTCGGGCTTTCAGTGGGCAAGCGGAACGCGCCAGGAGGCGACCAGCTTGCCTCCAGTTATCCACTGAACCACTGGATGCCGACCGACAACGCGATGAGCAACGAGCAATGGGACAAGGCAAACGTTGCGTCGGTCGAGGCCCTGCTGGCCTGCTGCAGAGATCCGGCGCACAAAGACGCGAATTGCGCGTTCACACCCATGCCTTCGAGTTCGACTAACCGGGCATCGCACTGACCCAAACGAGGAGACCTGAAATGGCAGAGAACGTGAGCGCGAGCAACGTCATATCCGATGTCACGCAAACCCTGCAGACCTTCGATCTGCTCGAACTGCAGCAATACACCCGCGAGAAAAGCTACTCGAGCACGGCCAGCAAGGACTTCCATCTCTTCTACGTAGGGCGCGACGACGTTCACAACATTCTGAAGTACGTCCTTTCCCGCGCCAGCGTTTCCCTTTACATGAACATGTTCGGATTCGACGACGAAGAACTCAACGAAATCCTCATGCAACAGGCGCTCGACCCGACCATCACCATGATGATCACGCTCGACAAAAGCCAGGCGGGCGGCGTGCATGAAAAAAAGCTACTCGAATCCGACATCGCGCGGGACCCGGCCAGATTCAACACGTTCTTCGCGATCGGCGAATCGGCGACCCATCAAATCAGTCATACCAAGGGATTCGTGGCCGACGGCAAGGTGGGCGCCGAAGGATCGGTGAACTGGTCGGCGTCTGGCGAGGGCACGTTCGTGATCAAGGGCGCGCCGGGAGGCCCGGGCTACCTGGCGCAAAACAACACGCAGACCATCTTTACGGACCCCGACACGATCAACCGGTTTCAGACCGAATTGATCGCCGAGCACATGACAGCGAAAGCGCAGGGCTACACACTCGCCGCCGCGCCGTCCACTGCCGCGCCCGCCGCCGCGTCCACCACCAAAACCGCCGCGAAAACCACGGCTACCGCGGCGGCCGCCAAAAAGTCCGTCGCAGCGGCAAAGCGCAGTAAGCGAAATTAAGCGCCATCACGCGGCCCGTGTTCAGGTCGGCATGCCGGCCCAGTAAGACACGGCGTCCTGCCTGTCGAACACGAACGTCTTGAGGGCGACCTGGCTCTCGGGAGAAAGCGCGTCGAATTCGAGTCCGTGCAAGGTGAGTCCTGCCTGTGGGGTATCGGCGCGCAGATTGCGGATCACGGCGACGGCCTGGAACGTCGCCCCCACGTTACCCGCTTCGATGGGAAACACCACGCAAATGCGCTCGCCAACCTCGCCGATCTTGCGCCCGGCGGCGAGCGACATGCCCAGCACGCTGATATCGCAGCCAATGCCGAGCCGGTCCAGTTCCGAGCCCGTCAGGTCCACGCCATAGCGCACTGCGAGTTGCGTGCGCACGCGCACGGCCCGGCGTTCGCGCAGCCGGCGAATCGTGCCCGGCTCGGAGAGCACGAGATAGCGGAACGGATGCGTGCAGACCGCCTCGACGGTGCAGACGAGCCAGAACACGGCTTGTGTTGCGATCGCAACGATCTCGACCTGTTCGCCCTGGAACGGCTCCCACGCGGGCTTGGACGCGGCGGGTGGCGTGACGAACATCGCGCCGCCCGGACGGAAACCGATCAGCCGGCACGGCAGCATCTCGCGCCCCGTGCCCGCCTGGCTGCGTATGCCTAGCAGCGCGCCAATGGCGAGATTCATGTCGTCCAGCGTCAACGGCCCTTTGCCACGCTCGCCACGCTCGGCCAGGCTGTCTTGCGCATTCGCGAGATTCGCCACCTCCGCTGTGTTGCGATAAGGCTGGAAGTGCGCGAAGAGGAAGTCGCGCTGCTCGCCGTTCAGCATGCCGCCTTGCGGCAGCAGCATCGTTCCGTCATGGTGAAACACCGCCAATGGCAGCGGTGTTTCCAGGGGCAGCTGCCCAGGGTCCGCGAGGAGTTCCAGAGTTTTTGACGCAGTACCGCTGCCAGGCTCGTGAAGGTGCATGACCGATAGCGTGTGAATTCATTAGTTTTGTTCGACGCCTGCATTGTGACCGAAATATAGTGACTGATGTCAATAAAAATGCCGCTATCTCCGGCCTTGTTTAGCGAAATATTCATGCCACATAAAACCGGAGATTACGCGTCACAATATTTCTCGTTCCGGATCGTCTACACGGGTATGGAACCGCCGCCCACCCCGAGCCCGCTGAGTACGCAGGACCGCGAAATCGCCGACACCGTCGCCCGCGAGCGCCCGAGGCTGCGCAATTTCATCCGCCGCCGCGTGATCGACCCGGACGAAGCCGAGGACATTCTTCAGGACGTGTTCGAGGAACTGGTCCAGGCGTGGCGGCTGCCGGACCCCATCGAGCAGGTTGGCGCGTGGCTCTTTCGCGTGGCGCGAAATCGCATCGTCGACCGGTTTCGCAAACGCAGGGAAGTGTCGCTCATCGAGCCGCAAGAGGACGAAGGCGAGTACCGCCTCGACCTCGCGCTGCCCTCGCCCGACGCCGGTCCCGAGGCCGCTTACGAGCGCGCAGCGATGCTCGACGCACTGCGCGCCGCGCTCGACGAGTTGCCCGTCAGCCAGCGCGAGGTGTTCATCGCGCACGAACTGGACGGGCGCAGTTTCAAGGAGCTGGCCGCCGCGAGCGGGGTAGGCGTGAACACGCTGCTGGCGCGCAAACGTTATGCGGTGCTGCATCTGCGCGAACGTTTGCGCGCGTCATGGGACGACCTCGAGATTTGAACCGAAGGAGACTGGAATGAAGTTTCGTCGCAAAATGTTTGCCAAGGCGCTGCTGATGATTGCGGTCATCGCCGTGCTGGGCGGGATCGTCATGGGCCTGTGGAACTGGATCGCACCGGCGCTCGTGGCCAATGCGCATGCCATCGACTATCCACGTGCGATCGGCCTGCTGGTGCTGTGCCGGATCCTGTTCGGCGGATTCCGCGGGCATGGCGGCTGCCGCCGACGCATGCACTGGCACCAGTGGCAACAGTGGCAGCAGATGACGCCCGAAGAGCGCGAGCAGGTGCGCAATGGAGCCACGCCGCCCGCGCAGTAAGCCAGGGCCAGCCTCGTCCTGCCACAGGCTGGCACAATCCCTTCATTGTCGATCCGCCAGGAAGCTCCATGCCCGATGTCGCCGCCCGCCCGTCACGCGTCGCGCCCCTCTTCGCCCTTTTGCCCTTCCTGCGCCCCTATGCGGGGCGCTGGGCGCTTGCCTTCCTCGCGCTCCTGACCTCGGCGGGCGCGACGCTCGCGCTGCCGGTGGCGTTCAAGTACCTGATCGACCGTGGCTTCGCCAGCGGAGATCGCACGCATATCGACCGCTATTTCATCGCGCTCTTCGTGGTTTCGCTGATCCTCGCCGCGGCGACAGCGCTGCGCTTCTACTGGGTCTCGTGGCTCGGCGAGCGGGTGACGGCCGACTTGCGGCGCGCCGTGTACGACCACGTGATACGCATGAGCCCGCAGTTCTTCGAGACGACGCAAACGGGCGAAGTGCTCTCGCGTCTGACCACCGACACGACACTGATCCAGACCGTGGTGGGCACCAGCCTCTCACTGGGCCTGCGCAACCTGCTCCTCACGGTCGGCGGCGTGGCGATGCTCGTCGCGACGAGCCCGGTGCTGTCCGGCTACATCATCGCCACACTGGTCGTTGTGGTCGCACCTATCGTCATCTTCGGGCGGCGCGTGCGGCGGCTTTCGCGCGCGAGCCAGGACAAGGTGGCGAGCGCAAGCGCTTTGGCGGGCGAAGTGCTCAACGCCATGCCCACGGTGCAGTCGTATGCCCAGGAATCGTTCGAGGCAAAGCGCTTTGGCGGCGCCGTGGAAGCGGCCTTCGAAACGGCGCTCACACGCATTCGGGCGCGCGCCGGGTTGACGGCCGTGGTGATCGTGTTCGTGTTCGCCGCCATCGTATTCGTGCTCTGGCTCGGCGCGCAGGCAGTATTGGCGGGGCAGATGAGCGCCGGCCAGCTCTCCCAGTTCATTCTCTACGCGGTGTTCACGGCCGGCGCCGTGGGCGCCGTTGCCGAAGTGTGGGGCGATCTGCAACGGGCCGCGGGCGCCACCGAACGGCTGCTGCAACTGCTCGCCGCGCGCTCGCCCGTGGCGCAGGCGGCGGCGACCGTACCGCTGCCGGCTCACGGCGCGGGCATCCGGTTCGACAACGTTGGCTTCTCCTACCCTTCGCGCCCCGGCATTGCCGCGCTCGACGCCTTCTCGCTCGACGTGCACCCGGGCGAGCATGTCGCGCTGGTCGGTCCGTCGGGCGCAGGCAAAACCACGCTCTTTCAATTGCTGCTGCGCTTTTACGACCCGCAATCGGGGAGCCTCAGCATCAACGGCGTCCCGACGCAACAGGTATCGCTCGCGGCGTTGCGCCAGGCGATCGGCGTCGTGCTGCAGGAGTCAGTGATCTTTTCGGGCAGCGTGCTCGACAACATTCGCTACGGTTCGCCCGACGCCACGCTCGAAGCCGTCCAGCGCGCCGCCGCCATGGCGGCGGCGGCCGGCTTTATCGACGAACTGCCGCAAGGCTACGACACGTTCCTCGGCGAGCGCGGCGTGCGCCTTTCAGGCGGGCAGCGGCAGCGTATTGCCATCGCGCGCGCGATCCTCAAAAATCCGCCCATTCTGCTGCTCGACGAGGCCACCAGCGCGCTCGACGCCGCGAGCGAACGGCTCGTGCAAACGGCGTTGGACAACGCTGCGCAAAACCGCACGACGCTCGTCATCGCGCATCGTCTCGCCACCGTGCAGCAAGCCGACCGCATTGTCGTCATGGACCAGGGCCGCATCGTGGCGCAAGGCCGGCATGCGGACCTGCTGCAGAGTTCGCCGCTTTATGCGCAGCTCGCGGCGCTGCAGTTCGGCGCGCAACACGCGAATACCGTCATGTAACAATCAGCCGCGCCGCTTCAGCGCGATTGCGTACATGCATCGTCGAACGTTCGCAAATCGAAGCCCCGCCCTGAGGAGGCGAAATTCTGCAGGTGCCGCGCAATATACTCCGAAGGGCTGAGGGCCTGCGAGGTTAGCTGTGGAGTCATCGCGTCCCCGTCGTGCGTGATGCACTGCCGCATGGCGAATTGATTGAAAATACCACACACTGCATCACAACGTGATATACCATCGACTTGTATAACAACCGTCTCACCCATGCCGATCAGGATGGAGCGATAGCGAGGGACGTATCACTTCCACCCGATCCAGCGAAGCTAACATCCCGGCAGATTGGGGCACGCTTTTTGCGCACCACCGGGAGCCCTGGCCATGCGTTTCGCATTGGCCATATCGCCCTTGCCTTGGGGGTGCGAAATGAATGCCGATCAACCGGGAGCCACGCTCCTTTCGGACGAAGACGCCCGTCGCCAGTTGCGCCGCGCGGTGATTGCCAGCACCATCGGCACGACGATCGAATGGTACGACTTTTTCCTCTACAGTATCGTCACCGGGCTTGTCTTCGCGAAGCTGTACTTTCCTGAATCCGACCCGCTCGTCGGCACCCTGCAGGCCTTTCTCATCTATGCCGTGGGCTTCATCGCCCGGCCAGTCGGCGCGGCCATATTCGGCCACTACGGCGATCGCGTCGGCCGCAAAGCCACGCTGATCGTCACGCTGCTGCTCATGGGGCTCGCCACCTTCGCCGTGGCCTTTGTTCCGACCTATGCCTCGATCGGCATCTGGGGCGCCGTTCTGCTCACGGTGCTGCGCTTCATTCAGGGCGTGGGCGTGGGCGGCGAATGGGGCGGCTCGGTCCTGATGTCGATGGAATGGGCGCGCACCAATTCGCACCGCGGCTTCGTCGCTTCCTGGCCGCAATTCGGCGTACCGGCGGGACTCTTTATCGCCAATCTCGTGGTGCTCGCCGTCAGCACGTTCTCCGGAGACGCCTTCATGACGTGGGGATGGCGGGTGCCGTTCCTGCTGAGCATCGTGCTCGTCGCGATCGGCCTCTATATCCGGCTGAGCATTCTTGAAACGCCGATCTTCGCGAAGCTCCTCGCCGAGAACAAAATCGAGAAAACGCCGATGCTCGAAGTCATTCGCCGCCAGCCCAAGGACATTCTCCTCTCGGCCTTGGCGCGCATGGCCGAACAGGCGCCGTTCTACATCTACACGGCCTTCGTCTTCACGTATGGCGTGAAGACGCTGCACGTTTCGCGTGACCTCATGCTCACCGCGGTTCTAGCGGCCGCTGTGCTGCAGTTCGTGACCATTCCGTTCTTTGGGCACGTGTCCGACCTGATCGGACGCAAGCGCATGTACATGATCGGCGCGGTGGCCGCGGGCATCTTCGGCTTTATCTACTTCGGCATGCTGGACACGAAAAATACGGCTTTGATTTTCGCGGCCGTAGTGCTTTCGCTGGTGCCGCACGCCATGCTCTACGGCCCGCAGGCAGCGTTCATCGCCGAATCGTTCACGGGGCGGCTGCGGTACAGCGGCGCCTCACTCGGTTATCAGCTGGCTTCCGTGATTGCGGGCGGCCCAGCGCCGCTGATCGCAACGGCGCTCTTCGCGTTCTACCGCACGGGCTATGCCATTGCGATCTATATCGCCGTGTGCGCGGTGATCAGTCTGCTCGCCGCCTGGCGCATGGGCGATTACACGAACAAGGATATTTCGCGCGAATACGACGACGCGCGCGGAACAGGCGATCCCGGGCACGCTTCCCACCCCGCATGATCGGCTGCTGAAAAACACAGCGCGCCCCTGCTTGACGAATCTGGCAGGGGCGCGCTTCTTTTTGCCGATCAAAAACGATCAGCGATCCTCAACGCTCAGACTCTCGGTGCCTTGTCGAGCGCCACGCCCGTCGTCGGGTCGAGGTACAGCTTGCGATCTTCGTGGCCGCGGCCGCGGCGGTCGAAGTCGAACATGCCCATGATGCTGCCTGCCGTCGCATCGAACGAACCGCCACCGATGCGCTGACCGTCAAGCCAGTTGTCTTCGATGAAACGCACCACGGAAGACTGGTCGATCAGCGTATGGTCGACGTAGTTCTCGCGCGCCCACGGCGAGATCACGACGAACGGAATGCGCGTGCCCGGACCACAGCGGCCGTTCACGGGCTTGCCGTTCAAACCGGCCGGCGCCGAACCCGTGCCGCAGATGCCGGCCGCGGTCAACTGGTCGGCAACGCTGTCGTACGAAGCGCTGGTGGGCTGCGCGTAGGCATGGTCGTACCAGCCGTCCGAGTCATCCCATGCCACGATCACGGCCGTATCTTCCCAGTCGTTCTGCTGCTGCAGGAAGTTCACGACCTTCGTGACGAACGCCTGCTCGTCGAGCGGATCCGAATAACCCGCGTGGCCATCCTGGTAGGCCGGGGCCTTCAGGAAGCTCACCGACGGGAAATTGCCCGCCTTCACGGCAGCGAAGAAGTCGTCGGTATCGTACTGGTGATTCGCCGGGTCGGGGTTGCCGTTCTTGCCCACGGTGTGGCCGATCGCGGCGAGCGAGCCCGGACGCAGATGCTGCGGGTTCGAAGTCGTTGCGTAGTACTGGAACCAGTTGTGGTGCGGAATATAGTCGGCCGTCGCCGCGCCGACCACCGGCGAGAGCGTGCTGCGCTTGCAGCCGGTCGTGCCGTTGCTGTTCGTCGTCGCTAGGTTGAAGCCGCCCATGAAGCCGCCCCACGAGACATTACGCGCGTTCAGCAGGTCGCCGATATTCTTGCCGGTCATCTGCGCCGTGTCGGTCGCGCTCGAACAGAGATCGTAGGCCGGATCGACATCGTTGATCATCGTAAAGCCGTTCTGCCCGTCGTTCACATAGTACGAACCGGCGGTCGAAGGCTTCTTCGTTGTGAGCACAACCTTCATGCCGTTGGTCTGCCCCGAGACCACTTCGAGCGCGCCGGGCGTCGACGGACCGTAGGTCGACGTATAGGCGTTGTCGCTCATCGCGAAGTGCTGCGCGTAGTTCCACAGCGCCGTGACGGTGTTGCCGTCGTAATAGCCCATCACCTGGCCCTTCGTGCCGAACGCGCCGGCGCCGCCGCTCGTGCCGTTACCCGTGTACAACGGGAAGAGGTCGGCGCGGCCGTCGTCGTACGCCTGTTGCTCGGCCGTATAAGCGTGGTTCTGGTCGGCCGTGGCCGCCTGCGTGCGATCCAGACGGAACGGATTGGCCGCGCCCGTGCCATTGGCCGCATTCGTGAAGTTCGGGTTCTTCGTCAGCAGCGTGCCAGAAAGACCGTTCACTTCGGGCGTGCCGGATTGCGCCCTGAATGCAGGCTCGCCGGACGGGTTGGTCGCATGCGGATAGGTTGCGAAGTAATGGTCGAACGAAACGTTCTCACCATAAATCACGACCACGTGCTTGATCGGGGTGGCAGTGTGATTGTGTTCCGGATGATTCTTGTCGTGATCGTCACCAGCACTCCACGCAACTGTCGATGCGAATGCTGCGGCTGTGAGCGAACCAACTGCGACGTGACGCCATTGCATTTTCGGCTCCTGGTTGGTTTCGTATTGTCGGGATCACCGTGAAGCCGGGTGAAGGCGTTATGCAGCTCGCATCGTGGCGCTCATGCCAGCTGAATGCGGAGGCTACACGGCATGAGGATTAGAGCATCGGGGTATGAATGCTCGGCGTCAGACTCCTTACGAAATATTTTCAATTGGAAAGTTTGGCGCTGAATCGTCATTCAATTGGCACTGAAGGCACTGAATCGATAGAGCCGGCCCTGGATTCAGGAATGAAGATTGCGCAGCGCGCTAACGCACTGGTTAGCAAACAAGGTGAACTAGATTAACCGGGCCGCGACGCGGCGGCCCGAAAATGAACACGCGCCTAGATGAAACTGACGCCGCCGTTGACGGCAATGGTTTGCCCCGTGACGAAGCCGTTGCCGACCACCATCAACACGACCTGTGCGACCTCATCCGCTTCACCGAGGCGGCCAACGGGCAGCCGCTCGGCGACGTTCGCGGCTTTCAGCGGCGCGGCCATTTCCGTGTCGATGGGCCCTGGCGCCACGGCGTTAACGGTCACGCCCTCTCGCGCCACGCGCGAGGCGTAGCCTCGCGTCAAGCCTTCGAGGCCCGCTTTCGAAGCGTTGTAGTGAACGCCGACGGCACCTGCGCCGCGCGCGGCGACCGACGAGAGATTGACAATGCGGCCCCAGCGACGCGCGCGCATGCCGGGTAGCACCGCCTGTGTGCAGAGAAACGCCGACTTGAGATTGACAGCGAGCGTGTGGTCGAATTCGGCTTCCGTAAGCGACTCGATGTCGCTGAACGTACCCGTGCCGGCGTTGTTCACGAGCACATCGACCGCGCCGAGGCGACGCTCGATCTCGCCGATCATGCCGGCGACCTCGCTTGCGACCGACACGTCGGCGCGCACCGCGAGCGCGCGGCCCCCGGCGCTTTCGATCTGCGCGACAACCTGGTCCGCTTCGTCAGCGCGCTGCCGGTAATTCACGCCAACCGCCGCGCCAGCCGAAGCCAACGCCACGGCAATGGCGCGTCCGATGCCGCGCGAGCCGCCGGTCACGAGTGCAACGCGATGATTCAGGTCGGGTAAAAGAGCGGACATGGCGGACTCCTTCTGCGATGGGTTTCCATTTCACCGCCGCCCTTGCGCAAGCCGCTCGCCCTGACGCGCTCACGGCGCGGTGCCAATGCCGCCGCCCGGGCCCGCCAGTTCGCCGTCTACGCCTAACTCAGCCGCATGGCCGTGTACGTTCGCACGGCCGCCACGGCGCGAAAACGGCGGGGTGCGCAGCTTCGCGCGGCGACGCGAGCCGGAAACCGGGTCCAGATAGAACATCACGAGCGTGCCTGCCGCGGCCGCCGCCGCGAGATGGAACAGTGCCTTCATGGATGCCTCTCGATAGTTGCAACGCATGCAAAGCGCAGAGACTGGCGCGAGCGGTACAAGCCACCGCTCCTCCAATCCGCGCACCCATTATGCCGCTGACAACTGCGCGTGAGGCGCCGGCATGGCTTCCGCGCTCAGGAAAAGCCCTCGTCCCAGCGCGTATCGCGCACCTGCACCATGCCCGCTTCCACGCGCACCGCGAACACCGCAACGTCCTCATACGCGGGCGGCGCGAGGACCTTCCCCGTCTTGATGCAAAAGCGGGCGCCATGGCGCGGGCAAATCACCTCGTCGCCCTCCACGTCGCCGCCCGTGAGCACGCCGCCATCGTGCGGACAGGTGTCCTCGATGGCATAACAGGTCCCGTCGAGATTGAATACGGCGACCGGCGTACCCTCCACATCGACGCTGAGCACGGCACCCGGTTGAAACCCGGCGTATGGCGCCACGTCCACCCAGTCGGCCATGTCAGAGCATCCCCAGTTGCAGCAGCGCCGCTTCGGACATACGCGCTCTCGTCCACGGCGGGTCCCAGACCAGCTCCACGTTCGTCGCGCTCACGCCTTCAACCTCGTTCACGTATTCTTCGACCGTGCCAGGGAAGGTTTGCGCGACCGGGCAGCCCGGCGCGGTCAGCGTCATGCGGATCGTCACGCGACCCGTTTCCGCGTCCACGTCCAGCTGATACACGAGTCCCAAGTCGTAGATGTTCACCGGTATCTCCGGATCGAACACCGAACGCAGCGCGTCGATCACGCGTTCGCGCAGGTCGTTGCTCGCCGTTTGCGTATTCATCGTCATATGCCTCCAGGCACGCGCAGATTCATTCCGTCGAAACGGTCCCGCGCTCGTCGCGCAACGCGGCGTGCAGCGTGTGCCACGCAAGCGTCGCGCATTTGATGCGCGCCGGAAATTCGCGCACGCCCGCGAGCACCGCGAGCTTGCCGAGCCCTTCGGCAGCGACCGGGCGGTCCGTTGGCCCCGTCGCCATGGCGTGAAAGCGTTCGAACAGCGCCTCGACTTCCGCTTGCGTGCAGCCCTTGAGCGCTTCGGTCATCAACGAAGCCGAAGCGGTGGCGATCGCGCACCCCGCGCCCTCGAACCCGGCGTCCTTGACCACGCCGTCCTCGATACGCAGATACAACGTGACGCGGTCGCCGCACAACGGGTTGTAGCCTTCGGCGCTATGCGTCGCACCGGGCACGGTGTGACAGTTCCGCGGCCGACGGTAGTGGTCGAAGATCGTTTCCTGATACAGGTCGCGCAAGTCGCTCATAGCGGGAACACCTCCTCTACGCGCGCGAGGCCGTCCAGCAGCACGTCGATTTCGGCGCGCGTGTTGTACAGCGCAAACGAAGCGCGCACCGTGGCCGGCACGCCATAGCGATCCATCACCGGCATCGCGCAATGATGGCCCGTGCGCACCGCCACGCCGCACTGGTCGAGTATCGTGCCGATATCGTGAGCGTGCGCGTTCTCCATGACGAACGAGAGGATGCCCAGTTTTTCCTTCGCCGTTCCAATCCTTCTCACGTGCGGCATCGCGCGCAATGCTGCGTCGGCATACGCGAGCAGATCGGCCTCGTGCCGCTGCGCCACTTCCAGGCCGATCGCGCTGACGTAGTCCAGCGCGGCGCCGAGCCCGATCGCGCCGGCAATATTCGGCGTGCCCGCTTCGAACCGCCACGGAATGACGTTGTACTCGGTCTTCTCGAACGTCACGGAGCGGATCATGTCGCCGCCGCCTTGCCATGGCGGCATGGCTTCCAGTAGCGCAGCCTTCGCGTACAGCGCGCCAATGCCGGTGGGGCCGTAGATTTTGTGACCCGAGAACGCATAGAAGTCGCAATCGAGCGCGGGCACGTCCACGGGAAGATGCGCGATCGCCTGCGCGCCATCGACCAGCACCGGTACGCCGCGCGCATGCGCAAGCTCGATCATCTGCGCAAGCGGATTGACGGTGCCCAGCGCGTTCGACGCATGCGCCACCGCCACCATGCGCGTGCGTGGGGCGAGCAGGCGCCCGTAGGCGTCGAGGTCGAGCGTGCCGTCGTCGTCGATCGGCGCCACCTTCAGTAACGCGCCCGTCTGCGCGCAGACGAGTTGCCACGGCACGATATTCGAGTGATGCTCCATCGCGGTGATGAGCACTTCGTCGCCGGGCTGAAGGCGCGGCCGCGCGTAGCTTTGCGCCACCAGATTGACCGCTTCCGTGGTGCCGCGCGTGTACACGATCTCCTTCTCGTGCGCCGCGTGAATGAAACGCGCAATGCGCGCGCGGGCGCCCTCGTAGGCGTCGGTCGCGCGCTGCGACAGCAGATGCACGCCGCGATGCACGTTGGCATTGTCGTGCTCGTAATAGGCCTGCTCGGCGGCGATCACACTCGCGGGCTTCTGCGTGGTCGCCGCGTTGTCGAGGTACACGAGCGGCTTGCCGTGCACGTTTTCCCGCAGAATCGGAAAGTCGCGGCGCCAGCCCATGACCGCTTCGGTGTCGGGAATCCCCACCGGTTCGAGTAGATTCATGACAGTCCCCGCAGGTATTCGCCACCGGGCAGGCGCGCGAGCAGCTGCTGCGTGAGCCGGCTGCGCAGCGCGGCGCTTTCCACGCGATCCACGCTCACGCGTGCGAACGACCACACGAGTAGCGCCCGCGCCATACGCTCGTCTATGCCGCGCGAGCGCAGATAAAAGAGCGGGCTCTCGTCGAGCTGGCCAACGGTCGCGCCATGCGTGCACTTTACGTCGTCGGCGTGAATCTCCAGTTGCGGCTTCGTGTCGATCTCGGCGTTGCGCGAGAGCAGCAGATTGTCGTTGCCTTGATGCGCGTTCGTCTGCTGCGCGTCCTGGTGCACGATCACGCGGCCATCGAACACCGCATGCGAAGCGCCGTCGAGCACGCCGCGGTAGTATTCCCGGCTCGTGCCGCGCGGCATCGCATGGTCGATGCGCGTGTGATGATCCACGTGCTGCCGCGCGCTCACGAAATACAGGCCGTTCAGGTCGGCTTGCGCGTCTTCCGCATCGAGGCGCGTGTCGATCTGCGTGCGCGACAATGCACCGCCAAACGCGAACGAGTGCGAGGTGAAGTGGCTCGCGCGCCGCTGCGAAACGCCCACGTGCGCGATATGAAACGCGCTGCGCGCCTCTTGCTGGATGCGGCAATGCTGAACGTCGGCCTCTTCGTCGGCAACGATTTCCGTGGCGGTGTTGACGAAATAGGCTTCGTCGGTAATGCCCGCGAACTGCTCGACGATCGAGCACCGCGCACCCCGCTCCGCCACCACCGCGTTGAACGGATGCATGGCGAGCGCGGCCTCGCTGCTGAAGAACAGCACGTGCAGCGGCCAGTCCAGCGCGCAGCCGGGCGGCAGCACGACCACGTAGCCGTCGCTGCGAAACGCGCCGTTGAGCGCCGCAAAACCGTCCTCGGGCGCACGCCGCGCCATGATCGATTCGATCCGCTCAGGAATCCTGCGCATTGCCTGTGCGAGCGTGCCGACGAACGCGCCTTCTGGCAAAGGCGGCAAGGACGAGAGCTTCGGCACGTGGCGGCCGTTCACGAACACGATACGCCCCACGGCATCGGCGGGCACGAGGTCGTCGATCAGGCGGCCATAGTCCGTTTGCTCGCCGTCCGAAGGCATGAAATGCCAATGCGGCTTCGCAATCGGCATCACATTGGTGTACTTCCACGCTTCGAGTTGCGTGCCGGGAAAGCCGAGCGTCTCGAAGCGGTCGAACGCGTGCCGCCTCGCCTTGCGCAACCACGGCAGCTCGACGCCCGCCAGCGTCCCCGCCATCGTGCGGAAGGCTTCGCGGTAATGCTCGCGCGTTGATTCGCTCATCGTTGCTCCCTGGCGGCTGCCGTGTGTTGCGTGCCGGCGCCTTGCCCCGCTGCCGGTCCGTCGCTATCCTGCTCGCCGAGCCAGCCATAACCCTTGCGCTCCAGTTCGAGCGCAAGCTCATGCGAACCCGAGCGCACGATGCGCCCTTGTGAAAGCACGTGCACCTGGTCCGGCACGATGTAGTCGAGCAGGCGCTGATAGTGCGTCACGAGCACGATGGCCCGGTCCGCGCTGCGCATCTGGTTCACACCACGGGCGACGAGTTGCAACGCGTCGATATCGAGCCCGGAGTCGGTCTCGTCGAGAATGGCGAGACGCGGCTCCAGCACCGTCATCTGCAGTACCTCGTTGCGCTTTTTCTCGCCGCCCGAAAACCCTTCGTTCACGCCCCGGTACAGCAGGTCTTCCTTCATCTCCATGGCCGCCATTTTCCCCTTCACGAGCGCGAGAAAGTCCATGGCGTCGCGCTCCGCCTCGCCACGATGCTTGCGCTGCGCGTTGAGCGCGGCCTTGAGCAGGTAGATATTGCTCACGCCCGGTATTTCCACCGGATACTGAAACGCGAGAAAGAGCCCGCGGCGCGCGCGCTCGTCGGGCGCAAGCGCGAGCAGGTCGCAGCCGTCGTACTGCACGCTGCCCCCCGTGACCACGTATTGCTCGCGCCCCGCCAGCACATGGGCGAGTGTGCTTTTGCCGGAGCCGTTCGGCCCCATGATCGCGTGAACCTCGCCCGCATTCACGCGCAAATCCACCCCGCGCAGAATCGGCTTGCTTTCCACTTCGACATTCAGATTGCGGATTTCCAGCATGCTTCACTCCCTCTTAACCTACGCTGCCTTCCAGGCTCACGCCCAGCAGCTTCTGCGCTTCCACGGCGAACTCCATCGGCAATTCCTTGAGCACGTCCTTGCAAAAGCCGTTGACGATCATCGACACCGCGTCCTCCTCACTGAGACCGCGCTGCCGGCAATAGAACAACTGGTCTTCGCCGATACGCGACGTAGACGCTTCGTGTTCGACTTTCGCACTCGGGTTCTTCACCTCGATATAGGGAAACGTGAAGGCGCTGCAGCGATCGCCGAGCAGTAGCGAATCGCACTGGGTGTAGTTGCGCGCGTTCTCGGCCGAGCGCGCCATTTTCACGAGCCCGCGATAAGCATTCTTGCCGCGACCCGCCGATATCCCCTTCGAGAGAATCGTGCTGCGCGTATTGCGCCCGATATGCACCATCTTCGTACCGGTATCGGCCTGCTGATAGTGGTTGGTGAGCGCCGCCGAATAGAACTCGCCAATCGAGTTGTCGCCCTGCAAGATCACGCTCGGATATTTCCACGTAATGGCGGACCCGGTTTCGACCTGGGTCCACGAAATCCGGGCATTGGCCTCGCGGCAGTCGCCGCGCTTCGTCACGAAGTTGTAGATGCCGCCGCGCCCTTGTGCGTCGCCCGGATACCAGTTCTGCACCGTCGAATAGCGGATTTGCGCGCCTTCGAGCGCGACGAGTTCCACCACGGCGGCGTGCAACTGGTTTTCGTCGCGCATCGGCGCGGTGCAGCCTTCCAGGTAGCTCACGTAAGCGCCCTTGTCGGCCACGATGAGCGTGCGCTCGAATTGTCCCGTGTTGCGCGCGTTGATGCGGAAGTACGTGGACAACTCCATCGGGCAGCGCACGCCCGGCGGGATATAGCAAAACGAACCGTCGCTGAACACGGCCGAGTTGAGCGTAGCAAAGAAGTTGTCGGTGTAAGGCACGACCGAGCCGAGATACTGGCGCACGAGGTCCGGATGGTCGCGCACCGCCTCCGAAAACGAGCAGAAGACGATGCCAAGCTCGCCCAGCTGCCGGCGAAACGTCGTGGCGACGGACACGCTGTCGAATACCGCGTCCACGGCCACGCCTGCGAGCATCTCGCGCTCCTGCAGCGGCACCCCGAGTTTTTCATAAGTGCGCAGGAGTTCCGGATCGACTTCGTCGAGGCTCTTCGGGCGGTTCGCCTGCGTATGCGGCGCCGAGTAGTAGGCGATGCCCTGGAAGTCGATGGGGGGGTGTTCGATGCTCGCCCAATGCGGCTCGGTCATCGTGAGCCAATGCCGGTAGGCGGCGAGCCGCCATTCGAGCATGAAGTCAGGCTCCTGCTTGCGCTCCGAGATAAGACGGATCACGTCCTCGGATAAACCGCGCGGCAACGTATCCGACTGTACGTCCGAAACGAACCCGTGCGGATATTCCCGCCGCAGCAATTCCTCGAAAGTTTTCGCTTGTGTATCCATGACGTTATTACGGTCTCCTTTACACTCATGACCTCATTCTAGAACTCATGGCAAAACCCTGGCATGGCCGGGGTTTAACCGGAGCGCATGGAAACGCGAAGCGGGCACGCCCAATGCGAAAGTCCCTGTTCACTGGCCGCAAGCGCACAGTTGCGGGCATGCGATTCGCGACATCTTGCAGGGACATGACGACGAAAACTCACGGAGAAGGCATGAAGCCACCCCATGTTCTTGTCTGGGGCGCGATCGCCTGTGCGGTGCTCGCCGCCTCCCCGCGGTCAGCCGGCGCGCAGGCCCAAACGCCTGCTCATCCCCCTGCGCCGCCGATGGTGAAGCCGCCGGCAGCCGTGCCAGGCACGGCAAGCCAATCGAACCCCGACAACATGCCTGTGAAAAAGCCCACGGGGCCCGCCACCCACGACAAGATGATGCGCAACGACCCCGCCAGTGACGCTCAGGCCAAATAGCGCAAAAAGAGTTCACCCTTGGCCGCACCAGGCGCTACCCTTTAACGAAGGAACTCACGGAGGACCAGGATGAGAATCGAATTCACGAGTCGCCGTCACGCCGTCGCTGCCGCACGCGTAGCGTTCGAAGCCAACGTGGACAACCGCCCGGTATGGTGCAGCGTATCGCTCGACGCGCTGAACGACCGCTTCGGCAACACCGGCACATCGGCGCATGCGCTATTGAGCGCGTTCGAGGCGAACCGCCCAAGTATCGAACTGGCCGCGCGGCACGCGTTGGAGAAAAACGGGGGCCAGTCTGTGGAGCTCGAAACGCGCGATCTGGAGTAATCGCGCCGACGCAAGCGCAATCGAATTCGCAACAGGGTTCGAATCGTCAGCCGAAATCGGTCTGCTCCCGGCAGGCCTCGATACTTCCCCATAGAACGGAACAACGCTCGCCAGAGTGCCAGTTCCGCCAGTCGAAGTGTCCACAATGACTGGCATCCGTACACACCCGCCCGGTTCAATTGCGCGTCGCGATCGGCTAATCTTTTCTTGCGTCCGCGACCAGCGCCACCCTTTCGTGTGCGTCGCGTTGTTCCCCCCGGCGCTTGCCGCGGAACGCACCCTGCCAGCCACACTACGCTTGAACCCCGCTCGCCTCGACGCGACGGCCCGGACGTGACAAGGAGGCAGACATGGACGCATTGCAGTGGGGAACCGCCATTGGCGTCATGGTATTGGGGATTGCGGCCACGGCCGTGATCGCACACTATCGACGCGAACGACGCCGCGCAAGCCTGTTGCGCAACCTCCACCACCACAACGGCATCCGCTCTTCGCACCTGCGCTAGCCAGCCGCGCGCCACGCGCCTTGCGCGCACGTCGCGAGCATCGCGCGCAAGCGTCCGATATCGGCGGGCTTCGCGAGATGCGCATGGAACCCGGCCGCCAGCGCCGCCGCGCGGTCGCTGTCCGAAACATGCCCGCTCAGCGCGACCAGCATCACGTTGGCGTGATCCGGTATGGCGCGCATGCGCTCCGCCAGTTCGTAGCCGTTCATGCCCGGCATGCCGATATCGACGAGCGCGAGATGCGGCTTCCATTGCCTCAGCACACTCAGTGCGCTCGTGCCGTCGCCCGCCGTTCTGACTTCATGCCCCTCCAGCTCGAGCAACGCGCCGAGTGCGAAACGCGCGTCGGCATTGTCGTCGACGATGAGCACGCGCGCGGGCCCGTTGCCCGCCAGCACGGCGGCGAGCGGCTTGACGGCTTCGGCGCCGACCGTTCGCACGGGAATCGAGAGGCGCGCCAGCGTGCCGCGTCCGATGCCGTCGCTCGTCACGAGAATCTCGCCGCCGTGCAGCTGCGCGAGCCGCTGCGCGATGGGAAGCCCGATGCCGAGCCCCCCTTCCAGCCGCGCGCTCTTGCCCGCGAATTGCGCAAACGGCTCGAAAATGCGCGAGAGCACGGCCGGATCGATCCCGATACCGTTGTCGCGAATCGAGATCTCGACGCAGCGCGCGTCGCCTGCGCCCTTTTGTTCGACGACGAGCGCGATCTCGCCGCCGTCGGGCGTATAGCGCACGGCATTGGAAAGCAGGTTTACGATCACCTGCGTGAGCCGCGCCGGATCGGCGAACAGCCGCAGATCGCCGGCGAGCGGACGCACGCTCAGCGTATGTCCGCGGGCCTCGGCGCGCTCGCGGATGGAGGCGAGCGCGTCGGCAAGGATGTCGTTCAACGACGCGTCGGTGGGATCGACGCAGAGCTTGTCATGATCGAGGCGCGACGCATCCTGCAGTTCGTCCATCAGACGTTTGAGCTGCGCGATCTGGCGCTGCGCAACCGCAAAGTATTCGCGCTGCGGCGCGCGGTCTTCGCAGATCATCTGGAGCGCCTGGAACGCGTTTTCGAGCGGCGCGAGCGGGTTGCGGAACTCATGCGCGAGCACGGCGATCACTTCCGAATAGCGCTGCGTCTGCATGCGACTATGGTCGCGCGCTTCGACCAGATCGAGCGCCGAGGCGGCCACGGCGGCAAACTCGCTGAGCACCCGCTGGTCTTCACGGGAGAAGCGCGAACGTTCTTCGAGCGAGGCAGCCCAGATCGCACCCAGTTGCCGTCCTTTCGAAACGATGGGCAGAATGAGCGCCTCCTGCACGACGGCGCATGCGGGGGCGAGAACCGGGAAATCGTCGCTCAACGCGGTGAAAAGCAGTGGCTTGCCGGCTTCGAGCACGACGGCGCACGGACAGTCGTTCCAGTGGATTCGGGTTCCGCACAGGTTCGCGAACTTGCCGGCCACGCTGTGCCAGCGAAAGTAGCGCTCTTCGCCTTCGCGCTCCAGCAAACTAATGCCGGCCGATTGCACACCGCACAGACGCATCGCAAAGTCCGCAATCCTCTGCAACAACACCTCGCGCGAATCGAGTTGCGCGGTGACCAGCGCGAGAAGCGCCTGATTCTCGCGAGCATGGTCCGGCGCGCGAGACGGCCGCGCATCGACATCCGCGATGGCGGGCGACCTGCTTTTCGGTGCCATTGCGGTCTCCTCCGGTGGCCCGATGAAGCTATGAGTTATGGCGTATGTAGGGCTGAGCCATTCCAGGCACCGCCGGAAAAAATGTTAAATGCCGCACGGTGTTCGTAATGACAACCTTTCGGACACGCGTGCGTGGCACGCCCGGCCACGATATTCGCGAAATGTCGCAGCGGTGAAAAGCGGCAACTATGACAGGTGAGTGACAAAAACCGCCCGGAAACCCCGGGCGTTGTCTTTGGAGCGGACGCTGCTTCAGACCTTGCGCGCCCGAAGATATTTGAAAAACTCTGCGCCCTCCTGCAGGCGCCGCTTCATCATCTCCCAGCTCACCAGCATCTCGCGGACGATTTCCCAGATCTTCGACGGCCGGAAATAAAAGCGTTTGTAGAACTCCTCGACGCCAAGGTAGATCTCTTCGCGCGACAGGTGCGGATAGCCGATCGTCGAGGCCTGGGTGCCGGCCGAATTGATGAGCGTGATGACCTTGGTATCGTTCAGCCAGCCATTTTCGACCGCCTGCTTATGGAGCACCGTGCCGGGATAAGGCGCGGCGAGCGAGACCTGAATGGTATGGGGATTGATCTCTTTCGCGTACTGAATGGTCTTCTGGATCGTCTCGTGCGTCTCGCCCGGCAGGCCGAGGATGAAGGTCCCGTGAATCTTGATGCCGAGCTTGCGGCAATCCTCGCTGAACTGGCGCGCGAAGTCCGTGCGCACGCCCTTTTTGACGTTCACGAGAATCTGGTCGTCGCCGGATTCGAAGCCCACGAGCAACAGGCGCAAACCGTTGTCCTTCATCACCTTGAGCGTCGAGTACGGCACGTTCGCCTTGGCATTGCACGACCACGTCACGCCTAGCTTGCCAAGCCCGCGCGCGATCTCTTCGGCGCGCGGCCTGAGATCCGTGAACGTGTCGTCGTCGAACATGATCTCCTTGATTTCGGGCATGTTGTCCCGAATCCATTTCACCTCTTCCAGCACGTGCTCGACCGAGCGCGTGCGATAACGATGGCCCCCCACCGTATGCGGCCAGAGGCAGAACGTGCAGCGGGACTTGCAGCCGCGCCCCGTGTAGAGCGAGAGATACGGATGCTTGAGATAGCCGCTGAAATAATGCTCGGACGTGAGGTCGCGCTTGTAGATCGGCGAGACGAAGGGAAGCTGATCCATGTCTTCGAGTATCGGCCGGGCGTCGTTGTGCATGATGCCGCCGTCGGGCAGACGATAGCTCAGGCCGAGGATCGATTCGAACGGGCGCCCCTGGGAGATCTCGAGACAGGTGAAATCGAATTCTTCCCGGCACACGAAATCGAGCGCGTCGCTCGCGCTCAGCGAACCATGAGGATCGACCGCCACCTTCGCGCCGATCATGCCGATGAGGATCGTGCTCTTGTGCCGCTTCAGGTGCTCGCAGAACTGAATGTCGCTCTGGAACGAAGGCGAACTCGTGTGAATGATAACCAGCTCGTATTCCTGAGCAATATTCAGGGTCGCTTCGAGCGTCAGGTCGTCTGCGGGGGCATCCACCACGCGGCTGCCTTCGACCAGCGCGGCGGGCTGGACGAGCCACGTGGGATACCAGAACGAGCGGATTTCGCGCTTCGTTTGAAAGCGCGAGCCCGCGCCGCCATCGAAGCCTTCATAGGAAGGTGCCTGCAGAAACAGCGTTTTCATGAATGCCCTCGGAGAAAAATCGTGAATTTGTCTCGAAGCCTACAAAAATATGACACTTTTGCCGGATGGCGGCTTTGCCCGGGTCAAGAATACTACGACTTGCTGCCGCGGCACGTCGAATAAACGTCTGTACCAACTTATCGAAACCCCCACTTAACAAGGCCGCCGCCGAATGAACACCGCAGCACACCGCATTCGTCGGCATGAGCGATGCTTTCTGTACTATATTTTTCTGGCATCCGCAGCAGCAATCACAGCGCTCCAGATCGGGAGGCGATGTATGTCGCGATATCACGACATGCCGGAAGGCGTGCCGGTTGGCAATGGCCACCGTATCAGCCCAGCGGACTTTCTGCTGATGGCGGGCTTTCTCGCCTACCGCGCCCCGCTCGCGTCGGTCGACGCCCGTGCGGCGGCCCGGCGTATTCTGGATGCGGTGCTCAGTGCGGCCGCTGCGCATGGCTTCGCGGATTCGGCAGCGCTCGAATCCTTGATGGCGAGCGCCGAAAAATCGGCAGACGTGCGCAGCCTCGCGGAACAAGCCAGCGCTGCCGTTGGCGACACGTTCGCTTACATGCAGGTGATTCGCGGTGCGGGCGTCGCGCTGGAAGCGGACCCTTATACGCTGGTCACTTGAGACCGGGCGTTCCCGCGGCAGCGCGTATGCGCAGGACCGTCTGCCGCGAAGTGCCGAAGCGCCGCGCCACTTCGCTCACCGAGAGCCCGCTGCCCAGCGAACTCATCACGCGCGCGCGGTCGTGCGCCGAAAGCGAGGCGGGCCTGCCCGTGGGGCGCCCGCTGCGCTGCGCGGCCTTCAGGCCGTTGCGGCTGCGTTCGCTGCGCGTCGCCGCCTCCATGCGCACCGCCGCGCGCAGCATCTTCACCGCTTGCGGCTCGGGGCGCCCCGCGAGATCGACGCCGCCCAGTTCGACACAGCGCACGCCAATCTTCCCCTTGCGGCAGTTGAGCAGCGTGGCGAGCACGTCGCGCGCGTTGCAGCCCAGGGCGGAAAGCTGCAGAACCACGAGTTCGTCCTCGGGATCGATGCGTCCGAGCAGCCTCGTCAACGCGGGGCGCTCGGCGGCCGCCACATAGGGTGCCACCGTCTCCACCGCCACACGGTTGAGCGCGACCGTGTAGCCCGCCTTGTCGAGCTGGATCAGCTCCCGCTCGGGAACCTCGCTGTTGCCTGCACCGTTGATGGAGAAAAAGGTCCGTTGCACACGTGGCTCCCGTACTCGCCCAGCGGCTTGCGAACTAGCGTCGCAAGCGCGCGAAAGTCGCCAGCAGGTCTTCGAGCAGCACCGGCTTCTTGAGGTGCGCGTCGAAGCCCGCCTCCTCGGACTGCTCCACATCGGCCTCCTGGCCAAAGCCGCTCAGCGCGATGCAGATCACCGATTCGAGCGCGGGCTGCGCACGCAGCTTGCCGATGAACTCGTACCCGTCCATGCCCGGCATGCCGAGATTGGAGAGCACGAGATCCGGCGCGTTGCCGTTGAGCAGCGTAAGCGCTTCCTCGCCGCTCGTGGCCGTCTGCACGTCCGCGCCCTCGCCTTCCAGCAGCAGCTTGAACGTTTCGACCGTGGTGGCGTCGTCGTCGACCATCAGGATATGGAGCCCTTGCAGCGACGCCATGGCCGCGCCGTCGCGGCTGTCCGCATGCGCGAACGAACGATGCATCGGCAGCGTCACCGTGAACGTCGCGCCGCGCCCCAGGCCTTGCGACTCCGCGCGCTCGCTGCCGCCGTGGATCGTCACGAGTTCCCGCACGAACGCGAGGTCAATGCCGAGACCCGAGCGCCGCGCGGCGGACTGGCGGCTCTGCTTGTACATGTCGAAGATGTGCGGCAGGAGCGCCGGCTCGATGCCGGTGCCGGTGTCCGCCACGCGCAGCATGGCCTCATCGCGAACTTCACGGCGTTGCAAACGCGCTGCACGATCTCGCGCATGTCCACCGCCGAACGCATGACCGAGAGCTTGCCGGCGTCGCGCACCTGTTCGAGCGTGGTGTCGCGCACGTCCGCGTCCGCGGGCACGAGTTCGCCCAGGTCGCGCGCGATCTTGGCAAAGCCGCTCACACCGGCTTCATCGAGGCGCGACAGCACGCCGCTCGCGAAAAAGCGCGTGCCGTCCTTGCGCAGGTGCCAGCGTTCCTCGTCGGTACGGCCATGCTGGCGCGCCAGCGCGAACTCGCGGTCGGCGACCTTGTTCACGCGGTGGCATGCTCGATCTCCAATAAAAACGCCGGCAAAAGCGCGTAGCGGGCATGCCGGGATCGCAGCGCGTATGCCTGGCTAGCGCAGCGAAGAGGCGCGCACGGGCATGCCGGGTGCGCAAGCGAAAAACATTCTGGATGCCTGCGCTGCTGCGCCGCTCATGACCCCACTCGCCTACTTCCTGCACAGCGCGGGCCCCGCATCGGGTCCGGTGCAGGCGCTCGACTGGGGCCTCGCCGTCCTCTGCGTGGGGGTGTGCATCGTCATTGCGTTGTTGCTCTATCTGGCGATGCGGCGCAGGCGTCGCGGCAACGCAACGCACGACGAAGCGTTGTCACAAACGAACGTCGCCGACGAGCAAGGTGAACGCACGGCGAACCGTATCGTCGCCGTCGGCACGGCGATTTCCTCGGTGCTGCTGCTGGGCGCGCTCGTGGCGATGCTGCGCGTGCTGGCCGCGGTGGTCGACCCGCCGCGCGCGCCCTCGCTCACGGTGACCGTCACGGCTTATGACTGGTGGTGGAAAGTGACCTATCGAACGCCGGCGGGCGCGAGCTTCGTCACAGCCAACGAAGTCCATATTCCCACGGGCGAGCCCGTGCGCGTCGATCTGCAAAGCGCCGACGTCGTGCACGCGTTCTGGGTGCCGGCGCTCGCGGGGAAGACGCAGGCCATACCCGGCCAGGTCAATCACCAGTGGATCGAGGCAGACCACCCGGGTGTGTGGCGCGGGCAATGCACGCAGTTTTGCGGGGCACAGCACGCGCACATGGCCATGGAAGTGGTGGCGCAAACCCCCGCCGAATTCTCGCGCTGGCTCGATGCGCAACAGCAGCCCGCCGCGGCCGCGCAAAGCGGCGCGGCGCAGCGCGGAGAGCAGCTTTTCGCCGCGCGCTGCGGCGGCTGCCATGCCGTGCGCGGCACGCAGTCGGGCGGCGCGCAGGCCCCGGACCTCACGCATCTCGCCTCGCGGCGCCTGATCGCCGCGGGCACGCTCGCCAACACGTCCGTCAACCGGCTCGACTGGGTCGCGCATGCGCAGCAGCGCAAGCCCGAATCGCTCATGCCCGACATGGCCCTCACCCCCGTCGAGGCGAGCGACCTCGGCGCGTGGCTCGACACACTTCAGTGACATGAACGATATCCCGGCCTCTCCTGCAGCTTCCGACCGTCCCGCCAGCGCGACGGTGCCGCGCCGCCCGCGCGCGGGGCGCCTCTCGCGCGTGCCGGAAACGGGCACGGCGCCGCTCGACGAAGCCACCTTGCGCCGCCTCGAGGAGATCTGGGAAACCCGCCCCGGCTGGCGCGGCTGGCTCTCCACGGTGGATCACAAGACCATCGGCCTGCGCTACCTCGTCACGGCGTTCGTGTTTCTCGTGCTGGGCGGCGTGGAGGCGCTCATCATGCGTGCGCAGCTCGCGCGCCCCAACGAAACGCTGCTCACGCCCCAGCAATACGACCAACTCTTCACGATGCACGGCGTGACGATGATCTTTCTTTACGCGCTCCCAGTGCTGAGCGGATTTTCGAACTACCTGTGGCCGCTCGTGCTCGGCTCGCGCGACATGGCGTTCCCGCGCCTGAACGCCCTCTCGTACTGGGTCTTTCTCGGTGCGGGCATTCTGCTCTACGCGAGCTTTCCCGCAGGACAGGGCGCCAATGCCGGCTGGTTCAACTACGTGCCGCTTTCCACCGCCGCCTACGACCCCGGGCCGAACATCGACGTCTACGCGCTCGGCATGGTGCTGCTCGGCATTTCCACCACGGTGGGCGCGGGTAACTTCGTCATCACGTTCCTGCGCATGCGCGCCAGCGGCATGTCGGTGGCGCGTCTGCCCATTCTCGTCTGGGGCACGCTCACGGCTTCGGCCGCCAATCTGCTCGCCGTGCCCTCAGTGAGCGTCGCGTTCTTCATGCTCTGGCTCGACCGCAACGCGGGCTCGCACTTCTTCGACACCACCGCCGACGGGCGCCCCCTGCTGTGGCAACACCTCTTCTGGATCTTCGCGCACCCGTGGGTCTACGTGGTCGTGCTGCCCGCCATGGGCATCGTGTCCGACGCGCTGCCCACGTTCTGCCGCCGCCCGATTGTCGCCTACTCGGCCGTTGCGCTCTCAACGGTCGCGACCATGCTCGTGGGCTTCGAAGTGTGGCTCCATCACATGTTCGCCACAGGCCTGCCCCCACTCGCGCTGGCCTTCTTCGGCGCCGCCAGCATGGTGATTTCCGTGCCGAGCGCGATTGCCGTGTTCGCATGGATCGCCACGATCTGGACCGGCAAGCCCGTGTTCAGGACGCCGTTCTATTACTTCGCGGGATTCGTGCTGATGTTCACCGTGGGCGGCGTTTCGGGCGTGATGACCGCCGCCGTGCCGCTCGACTGGCAACTCACCGACACCTACTTCGTCGTGGCCCACCTCCACTACGTGCTGCTCGGTATCAACGTGTTTCCGGTGCTGGGCGGCCTCACGTACTGGTTCCCCAAGTTCACCGGACGGCTCATGAACGAGCGCTTCGGCAAGGGGACCTTCTGGGTCACGTTCGTCGGCTTCAATCTGGGCTTCTTTCCGATGCATATCTCCGGGCTTCTTGGCATGCCGCGCCGTATCTATACCTACCCGGAAGGCATGGGCTGGGACACGGCCAACCTGCTCACGAGCATCGGCGCGTTCGTGTTCGCCATCGGCATCGCCATGTTCATCGGCAATGCGCTCGTGAGCGCGCGGCGCGGCGCTCGCGCGAGCGCGAACCCTTGGAATGCGGCGGGCCTCGAGTGGGCGACCTCGTCGCCGCCGCCCCCCTACAACTTCGCGATCCTGCCGAGCGTGCGCTCGCGAGACCCGCTGTGGCAGCCCGACGCGAACGTGCCGCGCCCGGGCTACCTGCTCCATCGCGGCCGCGAGGCGCTGGGCGTCACGCCGCTCACCGGCGAGCCGGACGTCATCCTCAAGATGCCCGAAGACAGCTACGCGCCCTTCGTGCTGGGCGTGGCCTCGACGCTCGTGTTCGTCGGGCTGCTGTTCCATTCGACTTCGTTCACCGCGCTCCCCGGGCTCGCGTGCGGACTCGCGCTGCTCTCGTGGTTGTGGCCGCGGCGCTCGCTCGGTCAGCGCGAACCGTTTGCGCCGCAAGGCACGACGCCCGCCGGCAAAGTCGCCGAGACGACCGCGATCCGAAGCGAAGACGAAACCCTCGCGCTGCCCGTCGGCAGCGCCGGCGAACATGCGGGCGGCTGGTGGGGCGTGCTCACGCTCGTCGTGACGGAAACCGCGCTGTTCGGCTATCTGATCTTCTCGTACCTCTATCTCGCTTCGCAGAGCGTGCAGCCCTGGCCGCCCGAAGGCCTGCCCAAGCTCGGCATGAGCGGACTGAACACGGCGCTGCTGCTCACGAGCAGCGTGTTCGTGTGGCTCGCGGGGGCGTTCGTGCGGCGCGCGCGTTCGTGGCCCGCGTTCTGGTCGATGATCGTCGGCATTGCGCTCGGCGTCGCGTTCGTCACGATCCAGTTCTTCGAGTGGCACGGCCGGCCCTATGGGCTTGCGACGAACCTGTATGGTTCGCTCTACTTCACGATTACGGGCTTTCACATGGCCCACGTGATGGCGGGCGTGCTGATGCTCGCCGCGCTCGCGTTCTGGATCGCGCGCGGCTATTTCGACGGCAGACGCGATGCGGCGCTCACCATAGGCGGCCTGTACTGGCACTTCGTCGATGTGGTGTGGCTCTTCATCTTCTCCGTGCTCTATCTCTCGCCTTACTGGATGCGAGGACGATGATGCCATCCGCGCCCGCGCCCCCGGCCCCGCCAGCGCCCGTTCCCGCGCGCACGAGACCCACGCTCCGGCATCAAATTGCCGTGTGGTACGGCATTTTTGGCGTGCCGGCCATCTGGGCGGGCCACGTGCTGTTCTGCCAGACGCTCGCGGCCACCGCCTGCGCGGGCGGCGTCCCGCAACGCAATGGCGAGCCCTGGCAGGTCGTGCACTGGACACTTGCACTCGTCTCCGCCGCCGCGTTCGCGCTGGCGCTCACCGGCGCGCTGCTGGCGCGGCGCACGTGGCGCGAAAGCGCCGCCGTCAACACGCCGCAGCGCGACACCTTCCGCTTTCTCGCGTGGAGCAGCACCGCCGTTGCCGTCGCATTCACGATCGCGCTCGTGTTCACGATATCGGTGCTGTTCGCGTTGCCGCTCGAACGGTTATGCGGGGCGCTGCGATGAATGCGCGCGCCCGTTCGAGCGCTTGGCTCGCCGCCCTCGTGCTGCTCGCCGGCTGCCACCGCGACGAGCCGTTTGCGACGACGAAACCGCCGCCCGATGCCGCCCAGATCGCGCTCGGCGAAAAGCTCGCAAAGGCGGGCGATTGCGCCTCGTGCCACGATTCCGCCAAACGCGAGCCGTTCGCCGGCGGTCTCGCCGTGAATTCGCCGTTCGGTCCGATCTACGCGAGCAACATCACGCCCGACCCCGTGCACGGCATCGGCGACTACACGCCCGCGCAGTTCGCCGCGGCCTTGCAGCGCGGCGAGGCACGTGGCGGCAAGCGGCTCTATCCGGCGATGCCTTATCCGTCGTTCGCGGCGCTCCACGCAAGCGACGTGAACGCGCTCTACCAGTACTTCATGTATGGCGTGAAGCCGGTGCCGAACGCCGCGCCGCAAACACATCTGCCGTTTCCGTTCAACCAGCGCTGGGTGATGCTGTTCTGGCGTCTCGCGTTCGCACAACATGGCCGCTTCGAGCCCGACCCCGCGCACTCCGCGCAGTGGAATCGCGGTGCGTGGCTCGTGCAGGGTCTCGGCCACTGCGGGGCGTGCCACACGCCTCGCGGGCCCGCCTACAACGAAATGGGCTATACGCAAAGCAGCCCGCTCTACCTCACGGGCGGCGTGACCGACCACTGGTACGCGCCGAATCTCACGGGCGACCCCGGCAGCGGTCTTGGCCGCTGGAGCGCCGACGACATCGCCGCGTTCCTGCGCGACGGCCACAACGATCGCGCCTATGCGTTCGGCGCCATGGCGCCCGTGGTGGGCGCAAGCACGCAATACCTGAGCGACGACGATCTGCACGCCATCGCCACCTATCTGAAGTCGCTGCCCGCACGCGAGGCGAGCGGCCAGTACGCCGATTCCGCCGCCGCGCGCGCCTCGACCATGGCGGCGCTGCACGACGGCACGCCGGAGCGGCCTGGCGCGGGCCTCTATCTTTCGTACTGCGCGAAATGCCACGGCGCCGACGGCGCCGGCAAACCCGACAAGGCGCCGCCGCTTGCGGGAAGTGCACTCGCGCTCTCGTCCGACGCGACGAGCGTGCTGCGCCTCATCGTCGAAGGCAGCCAGAGTCCGCAAACCAGCAACGGCGGCATGCCGCGCAAGATGCCCGCGTTCCGCACGCAGTTCACGGACAGCGAAGTCGCCCAGGTGGCGAGCTTCGTGCGCGGCGCGTGGGGCAACAACGCCCCGCCCATCGCGCCCGCCGAAGTCACGCGGCTGCGCGACGCGATCCACCGTTGACTTACACACACTAGCGCGAGGCGCAGCGCAAGGGCATACGGCTTGCGCGCATTTTTGCGTCACTATGCCCTGAGCCCGCAATGAACCCCGCCGCCCTCATGAACCCGGTGCCGCTCGTCGTTACCTGGCCCGATTTCGTGGCCCGGCTGATCGTGGCCATCGCGGGCCGGCGCGCTGATCGGCCTGAATCGCGGCGAAGCGGGCAACGCGCCCGGGCTGCGCACGAGCTTGCTCGTGTGCCTCGCCGCCTGCCTCGCCATGCTTCAGGTGAACGTGCTGTTCGTTCTGCATGGCGTCGAGCACATCGAGCATCGCCTGCCGCGCGGCAGACGCGCTTACATCACGCTAGGGCACGATGCCGGCGACGATGCCCGCAAGCTGCTCGACGACGCGTTGCGAGGACGCCGCTGCCGCGTGGTGCTGCTCGGTGTCACGCATCTCACGGCGGAAACCGCATCGCACCAGCGCCTCGACGCTTCGTTCGAAGTGCGCTGGCAGGCGCCCCCCGGCGGCGACGCCGTGGAAACCGTGCTTTCCTCGCTCGTGGCGCGAGTGCACGAAGAAGCGTCGTGGTCGATCGAGCGATGAGCACAGCGATGTGCTCGCGCCGGCTCACCTGGCGCGGCGATGGCCTTTCGCCGAGCCGCTCAGCAGCATCGCCGTCTTGACCACGGCGAGATGACTGAGCGCCTGAGGAAAATTGCCCGCCAGCCTTTGCGCGCCCACGTCATATTCTTCGGCGAGCAAACCGACGTCGTTGGCCACGGCGAGCACGCGCTCGAACTGGGCGACGGCCTCGTCCCGGTCGCCGCGCAGATACAGACAGTCGGCCATCCAGCACGAGCACGCGAGGAAGGTGCCTTCGTCGGGCGCTTCGTCTGCGCCGCGCCGCCAACGTCGAATCAGGCCGCCTTCGCCGAGCTCCGCGCGAATCGCGTCGATGGTGGCCGACATGCGCGGCTCGTCGGCGCGCATGAAGCCTACCAGCGGCATGAGGAGCACGCTCGCATCGAGCGCCTGTTCGCCGTAACCGCGCACGAAGGCGCCGCGCCGGGCGTTCCAGCCGCGTTCGCAAACCTCTTCGTGCAGGGCCTTGCGCATCTGCAGTGCGCGTTGCACCAGCGGGTCGCCCATGCCCGGACCCTCTTCACACCAATGTTTGATGAAGCGGTCGAGCGCCACCCAGTCTACGAAAAGACCCAGGGCGTGAGCAACACTCAGCAGTACCTAATGAAGGTATTTGGCCTGACGCAGGACCGCGTGCGCGTGATTTCGCCGTTCGTGGGCGGCGCGTTCGGCTCCGGCCTGCGGCCGCAATATCATCTGCCGCTTGCGATGATGGCGGCGCGCGCGCTGCGCCTGCCCGTGCGCGTGGCGCTCACGCGCGCGCAGATGTTCACCTTCGGGCACCGGCCCGCCTCGATCCAGCACGTCGCGCTCGCCGCGCAAAGCGACGGCCGCCTCGAAGCGATGATTCACGAAGCCGTGGGAGATACCTCGCAGTTCGAGGACTTCACCGACGTGGTCGTCAACTGGACGGGACGGCTCTATCGCGCGCCGAACGTCCAGCTCGGCTACAAGCTCGGGCGGCTCGACGTATACACGCCCCTCGACATGCGCGCGCCCGGCGCCGCGCAAGGCCTCTACGCGCTCGAATGCGCCATGGACGAACTGGCCGTCGCGCTGAACATGGACCCGCTCGAACTGCGCATCCGCAATTACGCCGACGAAGACGCGAACAAGCAGTTGCCGTATTCGAGCAAGGCGCTGCTCGACTGCTACGCGCAGGGCGCCGAGCGTTTTGGCTGGGGCGCGCGCATTGCGACGCCGCGCGCCATGCGCGAGGGCCACGAACTGGTGGGCTACGGCCTGGCCACGGGCATCTGGGAAGCGCTGCAGACCGAAGCGACCGTGCGCGCCGTGCTCAATGCGCAAGGCCGGCTCGAACTCGCCAGCGGCACGGCCGATATCGGCACCGGCACGTACACCGCCATTTCGCAGATCGCCGCCGACGCCCTGCACATGGCCATCGACGACGTGGACTTCACGCTCGGCGACACTTCATTGCCCCCCGCGCCGATCGAAGGCGGCTCGTGGACCGTGGCTTCCGTGGGCAGCGCCGCATCGCTTGCCTGCACGCAGCTGCGCTCGCGCCTCGCGCAACTGCTGCCTGCGCACGGCGGCGTGACGTTCGCCAATCTCGACCCCGCCATGCTGGACGAAGCCCTCGTGATCGAAGGCGGTGAGGTGTGTTTGCGCGAGAGCGCCGGCCGGCCCGATACGCGCGCCCGCATTGCCGACGTGCTCGCCGACGCGGGCATGAAAACGCTCGAAGGGCAGATCACGCTAAAGCCCGAGGCGCTCCAGCAGCGGTATTCCATGGCGACGCATTCGGCCGTGTTCGCCGAAGTGCGCGTGGACGAAGCGCTCGGCGTGGTGCGCGTGGCGCGCGTGGTGAGCGCGGTCGCGGCGGGCCGCATCGTCAACCCGAAGACGGCCGCGAACCAGATCGCCGGCGGCGTGGTATGGGGCATCGGCATGGCGCTGCACGAGGAAGCGCAATTCGACCATGCGCTCGGGCGCATCATGAACCACAACCTCGCGGAGTATCACGTGCCGGTGAATCGCGACATCGGCGAGATCGACGTGCTGTTCGTGGACGAGCACGACGACGTGGTGAATCCGCTCGGCGCAAAGGGCGTGGGTGAGATCGGCGTGGTGGGCGTGGCCGCCGCGGTGGCGAACGCGATCTACAACGCCACGGGCAAGCGCGTGCGCGATCTGCCGATCACGCTCGACAAGCTGCTGTGAAACCGGCATGCACCACAGCACCATGAATGCAACCCGAGTCACGCGCCTCGAAGCCCGCGCCTATACGATCCCCACCGACCGCCCCGAAGCGGACGGCACCATCGCCTGGCGCTCCACCACGCTCGTGCTGGTCGAATACGCCTACACGGCCGACGACTTCCGCGAGCTGCTGGAAAGCCACGCCGTGGACGTACTGCAGGCCGACGCCACGCGCTGCTGCGGCATCACCGGCTTTCTGCAGGCCGACGCGCTGTGCGATGCGTGGCATACGCCGCTCTCGGCGCATTGCGCGCCGGCGCTGCATCTGCACGTGGCGTGCGCGGCGCGCCGCCTCGTGCATATCGAGTGGTTTCACGATCACGCGCGCATCGAGGCCATGCTGTTCGAAGGCGCACCGCACCTGCGCGCCGGGCATATCGCGCCCGACCTCGCGCGCCACGGCCATGGCCTGATGTTCCGCCACGCCGACGCCGAACGCTACGCGGTGCGCTGACGCGCCGCCATTCAACTGTCAGGTGGCCGCGCGGGCACCTGCTGCCAGCCGCCGGGGCAGGTCCGCACGTACGGGTAGTAGGTCTGTGACGCGACGCAGTAGTACCAGACGCCGTATGGCGCCTCGCCACCCTGCCCGCCCTGGCCCCCGCCTTGCCCGTATTGCTCGTTTTGATCGTACATATTGGCGCCGCCGTACTGGGGCTCGGCCTGGGCCTGGCCCTGGCCTTGTTCGATCCACTGTGTGGGCTGCGAGAAGTCGCCGGAAACGTAGGGGTAGTAGACGCTCGCGATGTACGGCGGATAGTAGTACGGATAGAACGGATAGCCGTAGACGAATCCCGGGCCGAAGTAGAAGCCGACGCTCGCCGAACCGCAGCAGCCATACCAGCCGTGATAGTAACCGCCGTGATACCAGCCGTAGCCGTGGTAGTAGCCGCCATGGTAATAACCGCCGTGATACCAGCCGCCGCCGTGATAGCTGCCGTGATAGCCGCCGTGGTAGCCGCCGCTCCAGCCGCTACTGTGATTCACGCCGCCATAGCCGCCCCAGCCGCCGCCTCTGCCCGCGCTCGCCCCGGCGCTGATACATAGCGCCACGAGCACGAGCACGAGTCTGCACAATTCACGCGCTTTCATGATGCTTACCCCGATAGCCGCTGACCGATACGCTGACCGATAGCCGTCTGGCTTCATAGATCAGTTTAGGCGTCGGAAGCCCATTTTTCCTATGCATGCGATCACGGCGCACTACGGCTCCCGCCAGTCGTCCTGCCTCGCGATGATGGCCGCGCCAATGAGTCCGCCGTCCCGCCGAAACTCGCCCGGAACCACGACGCGTTCGCGAAACTGCCGCAGCGTGCGCTTGCGCACTGCCGTATCCAGCGCGTCGATCAATGGGGCCGCATTCGAAAGGCCGCCGCAGACCGGGACGACCGAAGCGCCCGTGATATTGACCACGGCAGCGAGGGGTTCCGATACCAGGGCGAGCCAGGCGGAAACGGTACGCAGCGCGCGATCGCTGCCTCGCTGCCAGTCGTCGAGAAGGGCGTGGCTGTCTTTCTGTTCGTCGTTCAGGAGTGCGTGGAGCCGTTCCAGACCGCGTGCCCCGCCAATGGTGTCGACGCAGCCGAGGCGCCCGCAGCCGCAACGCAATGCGCGCACGGGCTGAGCGTGGCCCGTGCCGTCGAAGTCGACGTGCGTGCTGACGGGCAGCCCGTGGCCCCACTCGCCGGCGATGCCGCTCGCGCCACCCACCACACGACCGCCCACGACGAGCCCGCCGCCGACACCGGAGCCGAGGACCACGCCAAACACGACATCGTGGCCCGCACCCGCGCCCTCGACGGCCTCGGCCAGGGCGAGGCAGTCTGCGTCGTTGGCAATGCGCACGCGCCGCTGGAGCCGGGAGGACAACTCCGCGCCGAGCACGCGGCCCGAGACGCATGGGACGTTGGACGCGCAAATCACGCCACTTGCGGGATCGACCGCCCCCGCCATGGAGATGACGAGGGGCGAGCGAGTCTCGCCAATGTGGCGAGCCGCGAGGGCTTCGAGGGCCGCGCCGAACGCCTCCCAACTGTCGATGGGCGTCGGCGCGCTTTCGACGAGGCGTACGCTGCGCGGACTGTCCGATACACCGAGCCTGATGTATGAGCCGCCGATGTCCGCGACAAAGACGCGTGGGTGTTGCCCCTGTTCAACGCTGGTGTCTGGCACCCTGGCTCCTCGTTAAGTGCATCGGCGACGCCAGCCTGCGGTCTCAGCGGGCGCGCACGAAATGATGCTCTATCTTCGCGCGCAACACGCCGTCGACGGCCGCGAGCTGTTCGCGCAGCCGGGCCGCCCGCCTTTCGGTCATGTCGCCAAAGACGATTTTTTGCTCGAGCACGTCGCCGAAGCGGGTCACGGCCCATCGGTCGACGACCACCTGTTCGCCGTCGAGCACGCCGGCGGCGGTCGAAACGACGCTGAGATCCAGACCGGACACCAGATGAACGGTGTGAGTCAACGTGAAACCAGGTAGACAGTGCGACAGGTCTTCACAGACGGTCGACGAGGAGGAGGTATCTTGACGCATGGGGGCTCCGGATGAAGGTTGATCGAACCGGTGCCAGCCAGGCTGCTCCCGTATCGTTGCCGTAAATCGGCCGCATCGCCTCTAGGGCTTCCACCTTGCCCGGGAGGGCAGGTTGGCGTCGGTCAGTCCGACTCTGGATGCTTTGCTGCTGCGTGGTTATTCTTGTTCGATATTCCGAACGAGCTTTCATTATACCGAAAACGGGGCGCCGGGCAAGCAGTGCGGCCACGCGCGACTTCGCACCCGGTTTTCCGGCGCGCAAGCTACTTCCTGGGGACTGCGCCTCGCGATTCGGCCGCCCTGAGGAAATCGAAATCGGCGCCCTTGTCTGCCTGGGTCACGGTGTCCAGAAAGAGCTTGTGATAACCGCGACTTGCCGTGGGTGCAGTCACCGGATTCGCCTGCGCCCGGCGCCGCAGTTCATCGTCGTCCACGAGCAAGCTGATCTCGCGGTTGGCCACGCTCAAGCGGATGCGGTCGCCGTTACGGACATGTGCGAGCGGGCCGCCTATGGCGGCTTCCGGCGTGACGTGCAGCACGATCGTCCCGAATGCGGTGCCGCTCATGCGTCCATCCGAAATCCGCACCATGTCTTTCACCCCGGCCCGCGCCAGCTTCTTCGGGATCGGGATATAGCCGGCCTCGGGCATGCCCGGCGCGCCTTTGGGCCCGATGCGCTTGAGGACGATCACGTCGTCGGCATGCACGTCGAGGTCGTCGGAGTCGATGCGGTTCGCCATATCGGTCGCGTCTTCGAACACCACCGCGCGGCCCTCGTGCTCCATGAGCGCCGCCGAAGCGGCCGATTGCTTGATGACCGCGCCGCCCGGCGCGAGATTGCCGCGCAGCACGGCCAGGCCGCCTTGAGGGTAAATGGGCGCGCTGAGCGGCTTCACCACGTCCTGCGCGAAGCGCGGCCCGGCGCGCTCCATCTCCTCGCCCAGGGTACGGCCGGTCACGGTCATGGCGTCGAGATGCAGCAGGGGCTTCAGTTCATGAAACAGCGTGGCCATGCCGCCAGCCCGATGAAAATCTTCCATGTAGTGCTCGCCGGACGGCTTCAGGTTGAGGAGCACCGGTGTTTCGCGGCCCATGCGGTCCACCGCGTCCAGATCGATGTCGAAGCCCATGCGCCCGGCAATAGCGGCAAGATGCACGATGCCGTTGGTCGACCCGCCGATGGCCAGCAGCACCCGCAAGCCGTTTTCGAACGACCCGGCGCTGAGCACCTGGTCGATGGTGAGCCGCCGTCGCGCCATCGCCACGACTTGCGCGCCGGTCTGCTCGGCCACGCGCATTCGGTCCGACGTGACCGCCGGCGGCGAGGCCCCGCCCGGCATCGTCATGCCCATGGCTTCCGCCACGCAGGCCATCGTGCTGGCCGTGCCCATAACGGCGCAGGTGCCGACGCTCGGCACGAGGCGGTCGTTCACCTCGGCGATCTCTTCCGCCGTGACTTCGCCGGCGCGAAACTTGCCCCAATAGCGGCGGCAATCCGTACACGCGCCGACGCGTTCGCCGCGATGCGCGCCCGTCACCATCGACCCGGTAATGAGCTGAATGGCCGGAATGCCCGCCGATGCCGCGCCCATCAACTGCGCGGGCACCGTCTTGTCACAGCCGCCGATGAGCACGACCGCATCCATGGGCTGCGCCCGAATCATCTCCTCCGTGTCCATCGACATGAGGTTGCGCATGAACATGCTGGTTGGCTGCGAAAAGCTCTCGTGGATGGAAATGGTCGGGAATTCCATCGGCAATCCGCCTGCCAGCAGAATGCCGCGCTTGAGCGCCTCGAGAAGCTGGGGCACGTTGCCATGACACGGGTTGTACGCACTGCCCGTGTTCGCGATGCCGATGATGGGACGCTCGAGCGCGTCGTCTGTATATCCGGCGCCCTTGATGAAGGCCTTGCGAAGGAACAGCGAGAAGTCCGTGTCGCCGTAGTTCGTCAGTCCGCCACGCATGCCCTGCGGATCATGGGAATCTTTTTCGTCGGGGGAGTGCTTTTCGGACATAACCACCATCCTCGAGTCGGTTCACGCAGATTGATCGAAGTGCCGTCGCCGGTTAGGGTACTGCGAATTGCGCCATCAGCAAGGTGGGGAACGGCCCGACATGCGCGCCCACGATATTACAAAACGCCTTCAATGGCGGATTGAACTCAATGCGCGCAAACTCGGTCAGTCAAGGTACCGGATTTGCTCGCTGTATTCATTTCGGCCCACTGAAGCGAAATCATGTCGACGAAACCGACCCAGCCCGATTCCTCCAGCGCGGCTTCCCGCGCGGCCCCCAGCGCGAAAGTGCCTGCGCATCCTCACGGCGCACCGGCCGCGCCCGCCTCGCCCGCCGGCAAGCATCCCGCGCCGCCCTGCACGCTCGTGATCTTCGGCGCGGGCGGCGATCTGACCAAACGCCTTTTGATGCCGGCGCTCTACAACCTCGCCGTCGACCGCCTGCTCGACGACGGCATGAAGATCATCGGCGTGAATCATGGCGAGCGCGAGACGAAGGCGTGGTCCGACGACCTGCACGCCTCGCTGGAAAAATTCGCCGCCGACAAGGCGAGCACTTTCCACGCCGGCAAGCTCGATGACAAGGCGTGGGACTGGATTGCGCAGCGCCTCACCTACATGGCGGGCGAATTCGAGGACGACAGCGCGTTTGAGCGCCTCGCGCAGCAATTGAACGGCAAGTCGCGCGGCAACGCCGTTTTCTATCTCGCCGTGGGTGCGCGCTTTTTCAAGCCGATTATCGAACGTCTCGGCAACGCCGGGCTGCTCGACGAGGGTAACGACGGCAACGGCATGTTCCGCCGCGTCGTGATCGAAAAGCCCTTCGGCGCCGATCTCGCTTCGGCGCGCGACTTGGACGAGCATGTACTGCGCTTTGCGAATGAATCGCAGGTTTATCGCATCGACCACTTCCTCGGCAAGGACACGGTGCAGAGCATTCTCGCGCTGCGCTTCGCCAACGCCATGTTCGAGCCCGTCTGGCGGCGCGAGTACATCGACAGCGTGCAGATCACGGCCTCGGAAGTGATCGGCGTGGAAGGTCGCGGCAAGTTCTACGAGCAGACCGGCGCGTTTCGCGACATGGTGCCCAATCACCTGTTTCAGCTGCTCGGCATGGTCGCCATGGAGCCGCCCAACTCGTTCGACGCCGAAGCCGTGCGCAACAAGAAAGCCGAAATCTTCGATGCGCTCAAGCCGCTCACGCCCGACGACGTGGTGTTCGGTCAATACGCAAAAGGCCCGGCGGGCGTGGGCTACCGCGAAGAACCCAACGTCGCGCAAGACAGCCGCACCGAAACCTATGCCGCCGCGCGCGTGCAGATCGACAACTGGCGCTGGGCGGGCGTGCCGTTCTATCTGCGTACCGGCAAGCGCCTGGCTGCGCGTCGCACGGAGATCTCGGTGCAGTTGAAGCGCGTGCCGTTTCTGCTCTTTCGCGACACGCCAGTCGATACGCTCACGCCCAACGTGCTGACGCTGCGCATCGATCCGTCGCATGGCACGAGCTTCGACTTCAACGTGAAGACGCCGGGGCCGGTCGTGCAGATCGGCCCGGTGCATTCGTCGTTCGACTACGACGACTTCTTCGCGGAGCGTGCCAACGTCGGCTACGAAACCTTGCTCTACGATTGCATGCTCGGCGACCAGACGCTCTTTCAGCGCGCCGACGGCATAGAAGCGGCATGGTCGACGGTGGATGGCGTATTGCACCCGGAACTCGACGCCGCGCTTCCCGTGTACGAGTATGCCGCGGGCAGCGAAGGCCCGGCACAGGCGGATGCCCTGCTCGCGCGCGACGGCCGGGCGTGGCGCGCCCTCGCGCCGACGCCAGCAAAGAAGACGTGAACCAGACAGCCAAGGAGAACGTATGACCAAAATAGGAAAGGCGGTCAAGAAAAGCGCTGTGAAAAGCGCGGTAAGTGCAACGCATACCTCGCAGGACATCGAAAATATTCTCGCCATCGACGTAGGCGGAACGGGCCTGAAGGCCGCGATCATCGACGCGAGCGGCGCGATGCGCACGCAGCGCGTGCGCGTGGCGACGCCGCATCCGTGCCCGCCCGCCTTGCTGGTCGAGACGCTCGCGACGCTCGTCGGCCCGCTGCTCAAGCAGTATCCGGCTACCCACGTTTCGATCGGCTTTCCTGGTTTCGTGCGCAACAATCATGTGATCACGGCGCCGCACCTCGGCCCCGATGACTGGAACGACGTGCCGCTCGCCCAGATGCTCGGCGAGCGCCTGGGCATTGTGTCGGTGCGCATGATCAACGACGCGGAAATGCAGGGCCTCGCCGCGATCGAAGGGCAAGGCCTCGAATTCGTGATGACGCTCGGCACGGGCGTCGGCACGGCCATGTTCCGTGACGGCGAACTGATGCCGCACCTCGAACTCGCGCATCATCCGGTCAGCAGGAAGCGCGCTTACGACGAGTACATCGGCGACGCCGCGCGCAGCAAGGCCGGCAACAAGCGCTGGAACGCGCGCGTCGAGAAGATCGTCGGCATACTCGACTCGCTCGTGCACTACGACAAGCTGTGGATAGGCGGCGGCAACGCGGCTCGCCTCACGTTCGATCTGCCGCCGAACGTGGCCACCGTGCCGAACGACCGCGGCATCGAGGGCGGCGCGCGCCTGTGGCATCCGCGTTCGGTGCGCGAAACGCGGCAGTTGCCCGCGGCCACGCAACGCGCGGGCAAATTCCGCTAGCAGGATCGCTTAAGGGCTGAACTCACTCACGCCGGGCCAGGGCAACGCGCTGGCCCGCGTGCCCACCTTGCGCCCGACGATCTCGTAGATCGATACCTCGTCGCGCTCGAACGCCGTGGCCCAGTCGCGGATATTGACGCCACGTTTGGTATTTCCGGTCGTTCACGAGTTGGCGCAGCGCCATTTCCTTCGCGCGGAAACTCTCTTCCCACAGGCGCAGCGTGCGCACGCAATGCCGGCGCAGTTTCTGGATGTTCGACACCTCGATGCCGCTTTCGCGCATGGCAGTGAGCGCATAGCCCAGGTCGGGCAGTTCGTCGTCGGGAAAGAGATAGCGCGCGAGGTACGCGCCGCTGTCGAGGCCGAAGCGCGAGTCGATGCTGCCAGGCGCCGTCCACATGATGCCGTGGCTCACGAGCACACCGTCCGGTTCGAGGTGTTCCTGCAATACTGAAACGTAGTCCTGAAGATCGCTGCGGCCTTCGCATTCGAACACCCGAGGCTCGCAATACGGTCGAAGCGGCCTTTGACATCGGCGTACGCCTGCAGGCGTATGTCGATGCGATCGGCGAGACCCGCGGCCTTCACGCACTCGCGCGCCCATTCGAACTGATTCTTCGACTGCGTGACGCCTACGCAGCGCGCGCCGTATTGCTGCGCGGCCCGAATGTCCAGTGCGCCCCACCCGCAATCGACATCGAGCAGGCCATGCCGATCACCACCTGCATGGCGAGGTGGTTATGCAGCAGATCGCCGATCACGTCGTAGCCCACGCCGAGCGTGCGCGGTTGAAAGTACCCGCCGATGCCCACGGCGATGGCGCCGAGCGCCGGCCACCACATCCAGTGGATCGGCAGCTTGCCGAACAGGTCCTCGACCTTGTAGAGCCACGTGGAAAGGCCCCACGACAACGCGCCCGCAACGAGCCCCAATGCACGACGACACGATGCCGACCGTGCCGAGCGGCATGGTTTGCAGCGGAAAGAGCGGGCCGCTGCCGAGCAGCAGTGGACGCGTAAATCCGGCAACGGCGCAGGCAATGGCCACAGGCAGCAGGCTGCGTGGCCGCAATTCAAACAGCAGCAGCTCGATGGCGAGCAGCACGGCGGCGACCGGCGTGCCGAACACCGCGGTCATGCCCGCCACCGCGCCCGCCACGAGCAGCGCCTTGCGCTCTGTCCCCGAGAGGTGGAAGAACTGCGCGATGAGCGAGCCGATCGCGCCGCCCGTCATGATGATCGGGCCTTCGGCCCCGAACGGGCCGCCGCTGCCGATCGCAATAGCGGAGGCCAGCGGCTTAAGCACGGCGACTTTAGACGACATCTTGCTCTTGCCGAACAAGATGGCTTCGATGGCTTCGGGAATGCCGTGGCCGCGAATCTGCTCGGAGCCATAGCGCGCAATCAGCCCCACGATCAGGCCGCCGATCACGGGCATCGCGACCACGACCACGCCGAGCGTGTTCTGCGCCGGCGAATGATTCGCCGTGGAAAACGACTGGAAGAAGAACAGGTTCGTGAAGAAGCGGATGAGGTGCAGGAGAAAGTCCGCCGCGACGGTGCTCAGCGCGCCGCCAGCGGCCGCAATGGCGCTAATGCGCAGGAGCCGGACATCGGTTGCGAAATCGCCCCTGTCGCCGTTGTGATTGCTCATGGTTCCTCTAGCCGCTCAAGATCGTTCAGTAACATCCTCCGCAATTTATATCACATTATGATGTAACTCGTGACGCTGGCTGATTCCCTCGCCGCTTAGGAGCGGGCAGCGCCGCCGCCCTTGCGGGCTTGCCCGCCCGCATCGGCAAAGAGTTCGACCACGAGTTCGCGCAGCCAGCGGTTACCTTCGTCGTGCTGCACGCGCGCGTGCCAGAGCAAATGAATGGGTGCAGCGGGCAGCTTCATGGGCAGTGCGCTCAGGCTCAGCGAAAATGGCTTCGCCAGTTGCAGCGCAAGCCGCTCCGGCACCGTGGCGATCAGATCGGTGCGCTCGAGGATGTAGCCCACGCTCATGAAGTGCGGCACCGAGAGCCGCACCTGACGCTTCACGCCGCGCCGTTTTAGCCACTCGTCGACCTGGCCGTGCCCCGTGCCCGCCGACACCACCACCAGATGCTCGGCCTCGCGCCAGGCCGCGAGCGTGAGCGGCGCGTTCTCCAGCGAATGACCGCGCCTGAAGAGACAGACATAGCGCTGATCGAAGAGGCGCCGCTGATAGAAGCCGCCTTTGAGCTGCGGCAGCAATCCAATCGCGAGATCGACCCGGCCGTCGGCCATCTCGTCGCTGAGCGTGACGCCCGTATTGCGCACGGTGTTGAGCGCAACGCCCGGCGCTTCGCGCGCGAGGCGCTCGAGCAGCGCGGGCAGAAACACGACCTCGCCGATATCGGTCATGCCGATCGTCATGGTGCGCGTGGCGCGCAGCGGATCGAAGCCGGTCACGGGATTGAGCGCGCCGTGCAGCGTGGCGAGCGCCTGCGCGACCGGCTCCGCGAGACGCAGCGCGAACGGCGTGGGCACCACGCCGCCCGGCCCGCGCACGAAGAGCGGATCGTCCAGCAGGCGGCGCAGCTTCGCGAGCGCGTTGCTCACGCCGGGCTGGCTCATGTTCATCTGCTCGGCCACGCTCGCCACGCGCCGCTCCCGCATGAGCCGATGAAAAAGCAGCAGCAGGTTGAGATCGATTTCGCCCAGTTCCATTCATTCAATCCAGTGATGAAGTAGATTCATTCCATTTTATTGTGGAATGAGTAGTGGCTGCCGAGAATACGGACACGGTGTGCGCGTGACGAACCAGCGCCAGCCGACCCCACAAATCTGAATATCGGAGACACAGTCATGAAACCAGGTGATCTGAAGATTGCGATCGTCGGCGCTGGCATCGGCGGCCTCACACTCGCGCTCGCGCTGCGCGAGTACGGCATCGACGCGCAACTCTTCGAGCAGACCGACGAGCTACGCGAAGTCGGCGCGGCCGTCGCGCTCTCGGCCAATGCCACGCGCTTCTACGAGCGCATGGGCCTGCGCCCGGCCTTCGAGAAAGTCTGCGCGGAAGTGCCGGGGCTCGTCTATCGTGACGGACGCAGCGGCGACGTGATCGGCCACCATCGCGGCGCACCGGACTACCGCGGGCAATTCGGCGGCTCGTACTGGGGGGTGCATCGCGCCGATCTGCAAGCGGTGCTGTCGAGCGCGGTCGGGCTCGAGCGGATCAAGCTCAGCCATCGGCTCGTCGATCTCGCACAGCATCCCGATCGCGTGAACCTGACCTTCGCCAACGGTGAACGCGTCGATGCCGATCTCGTGATCGGCGCCGACGGCGCGCGCTCGATCACGCGGCGCTGGATGCTGGGCTACGACGACGCGCTGTATTCGGGTTGCTCGGGCTTCCGCGGCGTGGTGCCCGCGGAGCGCATGGACCTGTTGCCCGATCCCGAGACCATTCAGTTCTGGGTCGGGCCGGGCGGCCATCTGCTGCACTATCCGATTGGCGACAAGGGCGACCAGAACTTCCTGCTGGTCGAGCGCCAACCCTCGCCATGGCCGTCGCGCGAATGGGTCATGCCTGCCCAGGAAGGCGAGCAACTGCGCCTTTTCAGGGACTGGCACCCGGCCGTCGTGCAGATGATTACCGCCGTACCGATCAGCCAGCGCTGGGGGCTGTTCCACCGCCCGCCGCTCGGCCGCTGGAGCAAGGGCCGCATCACGTTGATCGGCGACGCCGCGCACGCGCTCGTGCCGCACCACGGCCAGGGCGCGAACCAGTCGATTGAGGATGCCGTGGTGCTGGCCGCCCAGTTGGCGAAGGCGGGACCGGGCAACTGGCGCGCAGCGCAGGAAGCCTACGAGCGCCTGCGCCGGGGCCGCACGCGCAAGGTGCAGTACGCTTCGATCACCACGGCGGACGTGTTGCATCTGCCCGATGGCCCCGCTGCGCAGGAGCGCAACGCCCGGCTCGGCTCGCGCGAGGGCGTGCTCAATCATCTCGACTGGATCCACGATTTCAATGCGCTTGCACAGGAGCCGAACGAGCGCCAGGGGGGGACGTGGCTTTAAGGGGGCCGGCAAGCCGCGCAGTTAATGATCCGTTAATCTCGGCACGCTAGAATTGCCGCTTTCAACCGACCCTTGCTGAGCACGGAGCGCCCATGCAAATCGCCGCCGATTCGCGCTACGACCTCGTTGCGCGCCTGCTTCACTGGCTTGTCGTCGCACTCGTGGCGGCGCAGTTCGTGATCGGCTGGACCATGCCCGATGTGCACCGCGACACGCGCCCCGTTGGCGAAATTGCGTGGCATCTGGGCGTCGGCACGGCGCTCGTCGCCGCCATGGTGTGCCGTCTGGTCTGGCGCGCGACTCATCGCCCGCCGCCCGACGACCAGACGCCGTTCATGCGCGCCGTGGCGGCCCTCACGCATGTCGGCCTCTACGCCCTGCTCATCGCGGTGCCCGTGCTCGGATGGATCAACGCCTCGTCGCGCGCGTGGGACGTCACGCTGTTCGGCGCCATCCCGCTGCCCGCGCTCTCCCCTGCGGGTTCGTCGTTCGGGCACGCCATGGGCGACGTCCACAGCGTGCTCGCGTGGGTGCTGTTCGCGTTCATCTGCCTGCATGTGGCCGCGGCGCTGTTTCATCGCTTCGTGCTCAACGATCGTGTCTTGCAACGCATGAAGCTTTAATCGCGCCGCGAATTGTGTGGCCTGCATGGTCATCAGCAGAAAGGCGAGGCATAGCCTTTCGCCCAGAACACGCGCAGCGCGCGCCGCCGTGCTTCGTCCCGATCGAATTCTCCAGGTCTGACCATGACGCGAGAATAGAGTTTATGGATTGATCTATCAATAACCGGTCTGCTAGACAGGCGATCGCACCGTGGACACCGGGCGGCGTATCGTCCAGAATCGCCCAATTCACGACTTTCGCGGCCAGCCTCCGTTCGCACCATGAAAATCGCGGCGCTTTCCGACATTCACGGCAATTTGCCCGCTCTCGAAGCGGTGCTCGACGATATCGAGCGGCAAGGGGCGGACGTGATCGTCAATCTCGGCGACATCCTTTCTGGCCCGCTGTATCCGTCACAAACGGCGGACCGGTTGATGCAGCTTGGGTTGCCCACGATACGCGGCAACCACGAAAGACAGCTTCTCAGCGCGGATGGCAGTCGCATGGGGCCATCGGACCGCTTTGCGCGCGGCGTGCTGAGTGAAGAACATCTGGCATGGGTCAGCGCATTGCCTGCCACGCTATGGCTAGAAAGCGACGTGCTGCTCGTGCACGGCACGCCGCAGGACGACCTCTCCTATTTCCTCGAAACCGTCACGGCGAGTGGCTGCCGAACGGCCACGCATGGCGAGGTCAGACGCCGCGCGGCCGAGGTCGAGGCGGCGTTGATTCTGTGCGGCCATACGCATCTCGCGCGCTCGATGCAGCTCGCCGACGGCCGCTTCATCGTGAACCCAGGCAGTGTCGGCCTGCCCGCGTACGAGGACACGCATCCCTTCACGCATCGTATGGAAACGGGGACGCCGCATGCGCGCTACGCGAGCGTCGCCCGTACCTCGCGCGGCTGGGAGGTGGAGTTTCGCGCCGTGGAGTACGACTGGCACGCGGTGGCCGAACGTGCTGCCGCCAATGGCCGGCCCGATTGGGCAGCGGCGCTTCGCACCGGGTATTGCTGATCGTTTTCGTCGATGCTGGGCGCCGTGCATCGGCGGATTACACCGTCACCACGATCTTGCCGAACTGCCCATTGGTTTCGAGGTAGCGGTGCGCATCCACAATCTGTTCGAACGCGAAGGTACGGTCGATCACGGGCTTGAGCGCGCCGCTTTCGAGTCCCTTTAGCACGTATTCCACGGCGGCCTTGCGGCGCTGCGCATCGCCGCTGGTGAGCCAGATGTTGTGGGCCTTCACGCTGACGACCTTCGCGATCATCTCCAGCACGGGCAGCGTCGTGGCACGTTCATCGAGCGCGCCGTAGAGATACGCGATCCCCTGGAAAGACAGCGCCGAGATCAGCTTCGCGAAGTTCGGGCCGCCGACCGGATCGAACGCGACACGCGCCCCCTTTCCACCAGTGATGCGCATGATTTCGTCCACCAGATCCGTCTCGTCGGTCACGACCACGTGCGCCGCGCCCGCGTCGAGCAACGGCTGTTTCTTGCCGGCGTGACGCGTGAGCGCGATCGAAGTCGCACCGGCGTAGTTCGCGATCTGGATCGCCGCAAGTCCGACACTGCTCGACGCGGCCGGCACGACGACACAATCGCCGGCGCCCACCTTCGCATCTTCGATCAGCGCGCCGTATGCGGTGACGAACATCATCCATACCGAGGCGGCTTGCGCGAACGAAAGCGATTCAGGATGCCTGACGAGCGCATAGTCCGGCACGACGATGCTTTCTCCGTACGTGAAGTACTGATTCATCGAGAACGACGGGATCACGTTGACCTTGTCTCCCGGTGCGATGCCGACTACTCCCTCGCCCACGGCGTCGACCATGCCGGCCGCTTCGTACCCGAGGCCTGCCGGAAAGCGCACGGGCTCGATGTACTGGTCGGCGCGCCACATCGATTCCGCGCGATTCAGACCAATCGCTTTCACCGTGATGCGAACTTCGCCGGGGCCGGGGGCGCGTACCGGTTCATCCACGAATTGCAGCACTTCCGGGCCACCTGCCTGTGCAAACCTGACTGTCCGTGACATGACTGACTCCTGTTTCGATTGATGAGGGCGTAATGAGCGCATCACAGGGCCGTTGCGGCCTCTGAGTTCGAGTGATGAACCGGGAAGTCCGAATAGTGCTGTTCGTCGCCGCCCCAGAATGCTGCGCGTACATAGGGCGTAAGCGGCAGCTTGCGCTTCAGACAATACGGCAAATCCGGGTTTGACGAGAAATGCCTGCCGAACGCAACGAGATCCGCATCGGTCGCCGGGCTGGATCGTGCGCAGGCGGGTCATAAGCAGGCCGTGGAAGGCCTGACGAAATCCGCCGCGCTCGAAGCGGCGCCGTTCGGTGTGCGCGTGAATGCCGTCGCGCCCGGCCCCGTGCAGACCGCCATGCTCGACCGCAGGCCGCTCGCATACACTGATGCGGCCCGCCGATTTCCCGCCGCTGAAGAAGCGGTATTCGACGACGTCCGCAAGCCCGCCATCAACATGAACGGCCCCCAAGGTGACCACATGTCCACGCCGCGTTTCGATGAACTCCCGCCCGCGCTCCAAGCGGTGCAAACACGTCCGCTCTTCGTGATGCGGCTCGACGTCAAGCCGATCGAGATCGTCGGCCAGACCGGAGCCGCGCTGCGCCGTGTCGGCATCGTGCCGTCCGGCACGTTCGCGGGCGAACGCCTCTCGGGCGTCGTGCTCGATGGCGGCAGCGACTGGCAGAGCGTTCGCGGCGACGGCAGCACGACACTCGACGTGCGGCTGCTCCTGCGCACCGACGACGGCACGAACCTGCTGATGTCGTATCGCGGCGTGCGCCACGGCGACCCGGAAGTCTTGAAGCGGCTGGACCGTGGCGAAGCGGTCGACCCCGCCAGCTACTACTTTCGTACCAATCCCGTCTTCGAAGCGCCCGCGGGCAAATATGAGTGGCTCAACCGCGTCATGGCCGTCGGCACAGGCCACCGCTTTCCGGGCGGCCCGGTCTACAGCATTTTCGAAGTGCTCTGAGCCACGCGTTTCGCCGCAACCGCACCTCACGACGCGCCGATATGCGGCTGCAGCGCCTTGAGCCAGCACGCCACCACCACCGCCCCGCCATCGGGCGTCCCGATCGCGCGCGCGCCGAGATAGCTCGCCCGGCCCGCGCGCGGCGTCATTTGCGCCGTGCTTTTCGCACCGGACTCCGCGGCGCTCACCGCCTGCGCCCACGCCTCGCCCACGGGGCGCGCCGACTTCAGGGCGCTTTCCAGCGCATCGAGGGCGGGCACGAGCGCATCGAGCATCGTGCGGTCGCCGGGTTTCGCGCCGCCCAGTTCGCTGATCGCCTCGGCCGCGCCGCGCATGGCGGCCGCCCAGTCCCGCGCATGGGGCTGCGCTTGCTCGCCAAGCGTGCGCGAGGCGCGCAGCAGCGCTGTTGCGTAGAACGGCCCGGAACTGCCCGCTATCGCGCGGCGCAATGCCGTGCTGAGTGCGGCGAGCGCGCTGCCCGGCGAGCCGAGCGCGCCTTGCGGCACGGCGAGCATGGCCTGTGCGGCGCGCTGCATGCTTGCGCCCAGATCGCCGTCTCCGGCTCGGGAATCGAGGTCCGTGAACAGCGCCTCGTTCTCGATCAATGCGTGCGCAACGGCATCGAGCGCCGGCTTCAGACGCTGCGCCCACGCGACGCTCGCCGCGTCCGCAGGCGTCGCGCCCGCCTCGGCGCGCGCATCGGCCGCTGAAAACGCCGGCTCGATGCGGATCTGCCGGTTCACCGTGCCGACCCCGGGCCACGCGCGCGCTTCGGTGGCGGCGTCGAGCAGCGTCAGCTTCGCGTCGTCGAGCCGGAGCACGGAGATCGAACAGCCCGGCATGTTCAGCGCCGAAAGAAACGTGCCGGTCCACGCCCGCTCGACCGTCACATGACGGCGATTCAGGCTCTCGAATGCATCGCGCATGATGATCGCCAGTTCCATCGCGGGCGTGGCGCCCAGCCCGTTCACGAGCAGCGCCACGCGCTCGCCGCCTTTCAACGCCAGGTCGTCGACGATGTTGGCGAGCAGCGTTTCCGTCAATTCGCCCGCCGCCATCGGCACCGTGCGCTCCACGCCTTTCTCGCCGTGGATGCCCATGCCGAGTTCGATCTCGTCGTCGGCGAGGCGAAAGCCGGCTTGCTCCGCGCCGGGCAGCGTGCAGCCGTCGAGCGCCACGCCCATCGTGCCGAGATTCCCGGCCACGCCGCGCGCAATCGCGGCCACGAGGCCCAGCGCGTCGCCGCGCGCCGCCGCCGCGCCCGCGATCTTGTGCACTAGCACCGTCCCGGCAATGCCGCGCCGCTGATTGCGCTCCGTATGCCCGCGCAGCGACACGTCGTCGGCCACGATGACGATTTCGACCGGAATGCCCTCGGCTCGCGCCAGTTCGGCCGCGAGACCGAAATTGAGCCGGTCCCCCGTGTAGTTCTTCACGATGAGCAGCGCGCCGTTCGGACCCGCGCTCGCGCGAATCGCGGCCAGCACGGCGTCGGTGGAGGGCGACGTGAACACCTCGCCGCACACGGCGGCGGTGAGCATGCCTTGTCCGACATAACCGCCATGCGCGGGCTCGTGGCCGCTGCCGCCACCCGAAATCACGGCGACGGGGCGCTCGGGCGGGCTGGGCAGCGGGTTGCGAACGAGCACGTTTTCGTCGCCGAGCACGGCGACATGGGGCGCCGTGCGCACAATGCCCTCGAGCATTTCGCGCACCACTAACGACGGGTCGTTGACGAGTTTCTTCATGGGAGTCCCTTGAACGAGTAACAGGGCGAAAAACGAGGAGCAGAAGCGAGAGGCGAAAACGGCGGACCGCGGGCGGTCCCTTCACGCCATGAGCATATTGAAGCACGGGCATCGAATGCGTTCCGGATGCCTGCCCTGCGCGTGGCGCCAGCATCCAGGCACCTAGGTAAAAACACCAATCAAAGCGGCACGCCGAATACCCGTTATTCAGACAGTAGCGACCGATCACGGACTTGCCGTGCCTTCGCCGTCTGCATGCCTGGAACACCATGGCCCCTCCGCCCGCCGGTGCCTTCACCCGTAACCTGCCCACTCCGGCCGAGCAACGCGGCACGAGTGGCGATGTGCCGAATCGCGTTGCGTGGCGATGAACGTAGCTGAAATAACCGGAACCCCTCCACAGGCACCGTCCCGCGCGCCCAGCAAGGGCGTTGCCGCAGCGCTAGCCGTGGCGCTGATCGTATGCGTGGCAATCGGCGCGATACTGAGCGCGAACCTGTCGCGTGGCACGGCAGACTCGCGGCTGCGTCAGGAACTGAACATCACGTCGGAACTCGAAGCCCTGCTCACGCTGCATATCGCGGCGAATACCGACTTCCTCAAAGGCGTGGGCACGGCAGGCTACACGTCGCGTGCGTGGCCGATCAAGCGAGCCGCAGTCGTGGCCGGCACTTATGACCGGCTCGAGCACGACTTTGCCGGCGCACCGCGCAATGAGCGCACGATTCACGAGTTGCGGCGGTTGAGCGCCGTCTGGCCCGAGCAGCTCGACGCGGCCGCGCGCAATATCGCGCTCGCAGACGCGGGCGCAAAGCTCGAGCCTGCCCTGATGCAGCACGCGAACGAAACGCTCAGCTCCATCATGTCGCTGCTCACCGAGCTGCGCTCCGAGCAGCGCGAGCAGATCAAGGTCGTGCAGTTCGGCGCGCAGGCGCAGCTCGCGCGGCAAAAAATCTCGCTCATCGGCACGGCGACAGCCGGCGCGCTGCTGCTGCTCTTCACGTTGTTTACGAGCCACCGCGCGGCGCTTTCCCGCAGCGCCGCGAAGATCGTCGCGCTCGAGGCCGAGCGGCGCTTTCGCGAGTACTTCGAGCAGCATCCGGTCGCGATGCTCATTTTCGATGTGCGTTCCTATGCAATCCTCACCGCCAATGCCGCGGCCCAGCGCCAATACGGCGCGAGCCTGCAGCAGCTCAGGGGCATGTCGGTCGAGCAGCTTCGCCCGCGGGCCGAAACCGGCGCGTTCCGCCGCGACCTGCACGGCTACGTCAATTCCGGCGCGCAAAGCGGCGCAGGCGGCGTGCGCCGGCATGTGCGCATCAACGGAGAAGTGATCCACGTCGATATCGCCTGGCATCTGCTGGACTATGCGGGCCAGGATGCGTGTTTCATCACCGCGCACGACGTCACGGCGCACGAACAGGCGAAAGAGCATTTGCGCGTTCGCAGCCGCGCGCTGGAGGCTTCGAGAAACGCCGTGATCATTTCGCAAAAGGTCGACGGCGACAGCATCATCACGTACGCCAACGCTGCGTTCGAGCGCATCACCGGCCGCGCCGTGGCTACGGCGAATGGCGCCGGGCATTGGGACATGCTCGATTGCGATAAATCTTCCGTCGATGCCAACATCGTTCGCAGTGCCATGCAATCGGAGCGAGAAGGCGAGGGCCTGCTCAAATGCTGCCGGCCCGATGGTTCGCCCTACTGGATCGAGCTGCATGTCGCCCCGGTGCTCGACGAGCGCAATCGCCCCACACACTGCGTGACTGTGTTCAACGACGTTTCCGAGCGCATCCGCTATCAGGAGCAGTTGCGCCTGCAGGTGAACGAGGACTCGCTCACGCATCTGCCGAACCGGCTCGGCCTCAAGGCGCGTTTGCGCGAACTGGTCGGGACGGCGCTCGATGCGCAGCAGAAGTTCGCGCTGGTGTTCATCGACCTCGACAACTTCAAGGAGGTCAACGACTCGCTCGGCCATACCGCGGGCGACGAGGTGCTGTGCGAAGTGGCGCGCCGCCTGTCCACCCATATCGCCCAGGGCGAGTTGGTGTCCCGATATGCGGGCGACGAGTTCGTCGCCGTGCTGTATGGTCGTGGCGGCGTCGATCACTTCGCCGCCGCCGCGGCAAGCATGCAGGAATCCTTGACACATGGGCTGCTGATCGGCAACAAGGTCATCGTGCCGCTCGCCTGTGTCGGCCTCGCCGTGTTCCCCGATCATTCGAGCGATCCGGACTCGCTGCTCAAGTACGCCGACTCCGCCATGTACCGCGCCAAGTCGGTGGGGCCCGGGAGCATGCAGGTGTTCGACATGGCCATCGCCAAGCAGAACCTGGAGCGGGCGAGCCTTGCGCAGGCGTTGCGGCTGGCCGCGGCGTCGCGCGCGTTTGCCGTTGCGTGGCAGCCGAGAGTCAACCCGAGGACGGGCGAGACGATGGGTTTCGAGGCGCTCGTTCGCTGGCACGACGCGGAGCGCGGCCAGGTGAGCCCGGCGCTGTTCGTGCCGCTCGCCGAGGAAAACGGCCTGATCGTGCAGATCGGCGAATTCGTGTTCGAGGAGGCCTGCCGCCAGGCCCGCGAGTGGGCGCGCCAACACCCGGACATCGTCGTTTCGGTCAACGTTTCGCCTGTCCAGTTCGTGCGCGCGGATTTGCCCGCCATGATGGCGGATACGCTCGCGCGCACCGGCGTGAGCCCGCGCAATATCGAGCTGGAAATCACCGAAGGCGTGCTCATGGCGCCCCGTTCGCTCGCCACGCTGCGCGCCATTCGCGAAATGGGGCTTTCGGTCGCCATCGACGACTTCGGCTCGGGCTATTCGAGCCTCGGGTACATTCGCAGCTTCATGCCCGATCGTCTCAAGCTCGACATGTCGTTCGTAAGGGGCATTGGCCACTCGCGCGCGGACGAGGTCATCGTAAAGGCCGTGCTCGCCCTCGGCCATACGCTCGGCATGCGGGTGGTGGCGGAGGGCGTGGAAACGCTGCGGCAACTGGAATTCCTGATCGAGAACGGCTGCAACGAGGCGCAGGGTTACTGGTTCTCGCGCCCTGTGGAAGCAGCGAGCGCGCAGTCCTACCTGGAAGCGAGCCATGCGCCCAGCGTTCACCAACGGTAACCTGCTCAGATGGCTCACGGGGCCGCGCGCCATTTTCTATGGCAGCCTGACGGTCGCCTTCATCATGGCGTCGCTCTGCGCGACGGTGCTCTACGAGAGCCGCCACGACGCCCTGGAGCGCGCTAAAGAGAATTCGCGAAACGTCGCGCTCGTCGCCGAACGCGACATCGAGCGCAACTTCGAGCTCTACGCACTTTCGCTGCAAGCCGTGGTCGACGGCATCGGCCGGCCCGACGTCATGGCGTTGCCCGCGAATCTGCGCAGCGAGCTGCTGTTCGACCACGCCATTACCGCGGAATATCTGGGTTCGATGCTCGTGCTCGACGAAGCGGGCAACGTCGTCATGAATTCGGCCACCGGCACGCCGCTCAAGGCCAATTTCGCCGACCGCGACTACTTTGAGGTTCAGCGCGACAATCCCCATGCCGGCCTCTACGTCAGTGCACCCTATCGTTCGCGCCTGCGCAACGGCTCGCCCAGCATCGCGCTGAGCCGCCGGCTTTCGCACCCCGACGGGTCGTTCGCCGGCATCGTCATGATCGCCATTAACCTCGAGTATTTTCACCAGCTGTTCGCCGGGCTCTCGCTCGGCCGGCATGGGGCGATTTCGCTCATCGAGCAGGACGGCATGATGATCATGCGCCAGCCCTACGATCCGGCCGTGGTGGGGCGCAACATCCGCAACGCGAGTACGTTCCGCCGCTTTCTGACTGCCAGCGAAGGCAGTTTCTCGGACACGTCGTCGATAGACGGCGTACGCCGGATGTATTTTTTCCGCAATTTCCCGCGCCAGCCGCTCATCATCATGGTGGCGGAAGCCGAACCCGATATCTACGCCGCGTGGCGGCGGCGCGCGCTGACCATCGGTACGCTCATGGGCACTTTCGCCATCGGCTTCGTCGGCCTCTCGTTCGTGCTCGCCACGCAGTTGCGGCGCAGAATGCGCGCCGAGTCCGAACTGCAGTTGCTCGCGCGCACCGACAGCCTCACGGGTCTGAACAACCGCCGCACGCTCGGCGAAATCCTCGAACAGGAGTGGCGGCGCGCCAGGCGCGCGCGCAGCGTGTTCTCGCTGCTGTTCGTCGATATCGACCGGTTCAAGGCCTACAACGACCAGTACGGCCATCAGGCCGGCGACGACGCGCTCGCCGCCGTGGCGCGCTGCATCGGCGAAAACATCCGCCGGCCCGCGGACACCGCCGCCCGCTATGGCGGCGAAGAGTTCGTCGTCGTGCTGCCCGATACGCTGCTGGAAGGCGCCTGCGCGATTGCGGAGAAGATCCGCAATGCGATCAGCGAACTCGCGATCGAGCATGCGGGCAGCGAGTACGGGCGCGTCACGGCGAGCATTGGCTCCGCAAGCTGGTCGCCGGACCAGGATGTCGATGTCACGCAGATCATCAAGGCGGCGGATCAGGCGCTGTACGACGCGAAGGCGCGCGGCCGCAACCGGGTCGCGATGTGCGGCGCCTGACCCGCGCGGCTAGGGATTGGCAACGCTGTTAGACGCCTCGCTCGCGTGATCGGGCCCGGGCGCGTCCTGCCCGCCTCCCAGCGCCACATAGAGCGACGCGCCGTTTTGCAGCGCCGCCGCGCGTAGCTGGATCAGTTGCTGTTGTGCCGCGAACAGGCTGCGCTTCGCATCGACCACTTCCAGATAGATGGAAATGCCGTTCTCGTAGCGCAGTTCCGCCGCTTCGGCCAGGCGCGACTCGGAGGCCACCGCGCGCTCCTGTGCCGCGATTTGCTCCTGCAGGCGCTGGCGCGCGATCAGCGCGTCGGAGACTTCGCGGAACGCCACCTGAACGGTCTTCTGGTAGTTCGCCACGAGTTCCGTTTGACGCGCTTCGGACAGGCGCACTTGCGCGCTGCGGCGCCCCGCGTCGAAGATCGGCAACGTGACGAACCCGGAGATGAGCCATGCCTGCTTGCCAGGCACGAAGAGGTCGCTCAACTCCGGCGACACATAGCCGAAATTGCCCGTGAGCGAAATACGCGGGAAATAGTCGGCGCGCGCGGCGCCAATATCGGCGTCGGCGGCAAGCAGCGACTGCTCGGCCGAGCGAATATCGGGGCGCAGCGCGAGCAACGAAGAAGGCAGACCCGCGTCGAGCGCGCCGAACTGGTCGGCATCGGCCAGCACGTGGCGCTGCGTCATGTCCGCGGCGTCCGGCAGCGGACCGCCGATCAGGACAGCCAACTGATCGCGCTGCTGGCCCGTCGTTCTTTGCAGCTCGGCAAGCTGCGTCTGCGCCTGCGTGACGAGAATGCGCGCCTGCTCGTAGTCCACGAGCGAGGTCGCGCCCGCTTCGAGGCGCAGCCGCGCGACCTCCAGCGCATACTGGCGCGTTTCCAGCGTGTGCTGCGCGAGGTCGATGCCCTCGTTGCCCGAGAGGATCGCGTAGTAGGTCGCCGCCACGTTGCTGATGAGCGAAAGACGGAACGCTTCGTTGGCCTCCATTGTCGCCAGATAGTTGCGCCGCGCCGACTCGCTCAGGTTGGCCACGCGCCCCCAGAAGTCGAGTTCGAACGACGTGACGGCCACCTGCACGCTGTACTGGTTGAAGTGAATCGACGTGTTGTTGTTGGGCAGCTCGGGCTCGATGGTGTTGAGCGGGGTTTTGGTGCGGGTTGCGTCCGCGCCCACGGCCACTTGCGGAAACCGCGCGGAGCGCTGCACGCGATAGAGCGCCTGAGCCTGCTCGATGCGCGCGACCGATGCCGCCAGATCGCGGTTATGCGCCAGCGCCATGGCGATCAGCTGCTTGAGCGCCGGGTCGCGAAAGAACGTCTCCCACGCTAGTTCCGAAGCGAGACGCTCGCCGCCCGGCGCCGCGATATCCGCACTCTCGTAGGTGCCCGCAATCGGCAATTCGGGCGGCTGGTAGCGCGGCGCGAAGTTGCACGCCGCGAGCGTCAGGCACCCCGCGATCGCCATCCACCTGGCAGTCTTAAACATCGTGCGCTCCCGCGGGCCGCGCGTCTTCCTCGTCATCGTCGTGCGAGCGTTTGCGGCTCAACCATCGGCGCGCCACCACATAGAACACGGGCGTAAAGAAGATGCCGAACAGCGTGGCCGTGAGCATGCTGCCCATGATGCCCGTGCCCACCGCCTGCCTGCCTGCCGCGCCCGCGCCCGTGGCGAGCACGAGCGGCAGCATGCCGAGCACGAAGGTCACGCTCGTCATCAGGATCGGCCGCAAGCGCTGGCGCGCGCCGTTCACGGCCGCGCTCACCGTATCGCTGCCCGCGGCCTCCTCCTTGATCGCGAATTCCACGATCAGAATGGCGTTTTTCGCCGCGAGGCCGATGATGGTCACGAGGCCGATGTTGAAGTAGATGTCGGCGGAAAAACGCCGCGCCATGGTGAAGAGAACCGCGCCCAGCACGCCCAGCGGAATGATGAGCAGGACGGCAATGGGAATCGCCCAGCTCTCGTAGAGCGCGGCGAGCAGCAGAAACACCACGACGAGGGAAAGCAGCAGCAGCGCACCGATTTGCCCGGCCGCCTGCTGTTCCTCGAACGCCGTGCCGGTCCATTCGTAGGTCAGGTTGCCGGAAAGAACGTGGTCCGCAATGCGCTCCATCTCAGCGAGCGCCGCGCCGCTCGAACGGCCCGGCGCCGCCTGCCCCGAGATCGTGGCCGAGGGAAAGCCGTTGTAGCGTTCGACCTGCTGCGGCCCCGCGCTCCAGTGCACGCTCGTGAACGCCGAGAACGGCACCATCTCGCCCACGTTGTTGCGCAGCCGCAGCGCGCCGATATCCTCGGGCCGCATGCGCTGATCGGCGTCGGCCTGCATGAGCACGCGCAGCACATTCCCCTCGTAGACGAAATCGTTCACGTAGTTCGAACCGAATGCGAGCGCGAGCGCGCTGTTCACCTGACCGATCTGCAGCCCCAGCGCGCGCGCCTTCACGCGGTCGATATCGACGTAGAGCTGCGGCGCGGGCGGCAAGCCGTCGGGGCGCACGCCCACCAGCAAGGGGCTGCCCGCGGCCTCCGCCAGCATGCGCGCGCTCGCCTGCTGCAGCGCCGCGCCGCCCACGCCGCTGCGGTCGAGTATCTTCATCGTGAAGCCGCTCGCATTGCCGAGCGCGGGAATGGCCGGCGGATCGAGCGCGAAGACGAGCGCTTGAGGAATATTGCGGAACGCCGCGTTCGCGCGCGCAACCAGCGCCCCCGCCGAATTGGCCGCGCCCGGCCGCTCCGACCACGGCTTCAGGTCGACGAACGACATCGCCGCCGACTGCCCCTGGCCGAAGAAACTGAATCCCGTGACCGACGCGATATTGCGCACTTGCGGCTGCTGCCTCAGATAGGCCTCGACCTGATCGACGACCTGTTGCGTGCGCTGTGCCGTCGCGCCGGGTGCCGCCGTATATGCGACGAAAATGTGCCCCTGGTCCTCGCCCGGAATGAAGCCGCGCGGCAACTGGGTGAAGAGGAACCCGGTCGCCGCGCACACCACGACGAATACGAGGAGCCAACGCACCGGCTTGCGCAGCATGGCCTGCACGGCCAGCACGTAGCGCTCGGTGGCGCTCTCCATGCCGCGGTTGAATCCATCGAACACGCGCCGCTGCATGCGGGCCGGCCAGTGCGTGGCGGCGGCCTTGCCGGTGCCGTCACCGCTCTTCGTCCTGCTGCCCAGCAGCGTTGCCGACATGGCCACGCCCAGCGTCAGCGCGAGCAGGGTCGAGAGAAAGATCGAGACGGTGAGCGTGACCGAGAACTGGCGATAAATCGCGCCCGTCGAGCCCGGAAAGAACGCCATGGGGACGAACACCGCAATCAGCACGAGTGTGCTCGCAATGGCGGCACCCGCAATCTGCCCGACGGCCTTGACGGTCGCCCGCCGCGAACTCAAGCCCTCTTCCTGGATCACGCGCTCGACGCTTTCCACCACCACGATCGCGTCGTCGTTGAGAATGCCGATCGCCACGACCATGGCGAACAGCGAAAGCAGATTAATGGAGAGCCCGAACAAAAAAATGCCGACGCACGTGCCGATCAGCGCGATCGGGACGACCAGCGTGGGAATGAGCGTCGCGCGCCATTTCTGGAGAAAGAGAAACACGATGACCGTGACGAGCAGCAATGCCTCGACCATCGTGCGCAGCACGCCGCTCAGCGAGGTCGTGATGAACGGCGTCGTATCGAACGGCACGACCCACGCCACGCCCTTCGGGAAAGTCGGCTGCAATTGCGTGAGACGCTGCCGAACGGCGCTCGCCACGGCCAGCGCGTTCGCGCCGCTCGCGAGTTGGATGGCGATCCCGGCGGACTCCTTGCCGTTCACGCGAAAGCGAAAGCCATAGCTGTCGTTGCCAAGCTCCACGCGAGCGACGTCGCCCACGCGCACCGTCGAGCCATCCGGGTTCGAACGCACGATCACCTCGCGGAACTGCTCGGGCGTCGAAAAGCGGCCGCGCATGACGATCTGCGCATTGAGTTCGGCGCCCGGCGCAATGGGCTGGTCGCCGAGGCTGCCACCCGCAGTCTGGCTGTTCTGCTCCTGGATGGCAGTCATCACTTCGTTAGCCGAAATGCCGAAGCTGCTGAGTTTTTCCGGATCGATCCAGATCCGCATCGCATACGACGAACCGAACAGCTGTGCGTCGCCGACGCCGGGAATGCGGCGCAATTCGTTGACGATGTTATTGGCGGCAAAGTTGCCCAGCTCGACGGCCGGGATCGAACCATCGGCGGACTGCAGCGCAACGAGCATCAAAAAGCCCGACGACGCTTTCGTGACGCTCACGCCGACCTGCCTCACCTCCAGCGGCAGGCGCGGCTCGACGCGGCTCAAGCGGTCCTGGACCTGCGAGAGCGCAACGTCGAGATTCGTGCCGGGCCTGAGCGTGACCGTGATCTGCGCCGTGCCGTTCGAGCGGCTCTGGGACGACATGTAGAGGAAATTCTCGACGCCGTTCATTTCGTCTTCGATGATCGACGTGACCGTGCGGTCCAGCGTGTTCGCATCGGCGCCGCTGTAGACGGCCGATATCGTGAGCGAGGGCGGCGCGACGTCGGGGTACTGCTCGACCGGCAGCAGCATGAGCGCGAGGGCGCCAAAGAGCGTGACGAAGAGCGCAACGACCCACGCGAAGACTGGCCGGTAAACGAAGAATCGGTTCATGAGGCGGGCCGCTCAGGAGTGGCCCGGCGCGGCGAAGGGATGGGCGTCCACGCGCTGCCCCGGCTGCACCCGTTGCCAGCCGTCGACGATGACGCGCTCACCCGGCTCCAGCCCATCCTTCACGACCCATTGCCCCGCTTCCTGCGGGCCGAGCACGACATTGCGCCGCACGACGGTGCCGTCGTCGGCAACGAGCGAGAGGTTCGCCCCGTTGTTGTCGAACTGCACCGCGCGCGCGGGGACGACCAGGCCGTTCGGTATCGTGCCGATTACAACCCGCCCGCGCACGAACTGCCCCGGCAACAAGATGCGCGACGCATTGTTGAAGCGCGCGCGCAGCACCTGCGTCCCGGTGGAAGGATCGACGACGAGATCGGTGAAGTCGAGCACGCCCGGCTCGCTATAGTCGTCGCCGTTCGCGAGCGTGAGCCACACTTGTGCGCGGTCCGAGGCCGGCGCCGCGAGCGTGCCTGAGGCGATCTGTTTGCGTACTTCCAGCAACGAAATATTCGATTGCGTGAATACGGCGTTCACGGGCGAGAGCTGATTGACCTGCGTGAGCAAGGTCGCGCCGGCCGCACTGACCAGCGCGCCTTCGGTGACGAGCGCGCGCCCCACACGGCCCGCGATCGGCGCGCGAACCGTGCATCGATCGAGTCGAAGCTGTGCGAGCGTCACCGCGGCGCGTGCGTCCGCAACGTTCGCGTCGGCCTGCTGCAGGGCGGCCGTCGCGGCCTCGAATTCCTGGGCGCTCACGACCTGGCGCGCCACCAGCGGCTTGAAGCGCGCGACCTCGGAGGCCGCATTGCCCTGCACGGCCCGGGCCCGGTTCAGCGCCGCCTGGGCCTGCTGCAATGCGGCCTCGTAGTCGCGCGAATCGATGAGAAAGAGCGGCGCGCCGGCGCGCACGTCGGTGCCTTCCTCGAAGAGCCGCCGCTCGACGATCCCGTCCACGCGGGCGCGCACCTCCGCCGAGCGGATCGCTTCGATACGCCCCGGCAGTTCGATCTCGCGGGGAATGGATTGCGCCGCAACCGTTTCGACCAGCACGCTCGGCGGCGGTGGCGCTGCGCCGCCCTGGGCTTGCCGGTCGCGGCATCCATTGCCCGCCAGCAGCAACATTGCCGCAATGCCGATCAGCCACGGTCTACAGCGTCTGGGTTCGCAGTTTGGCACGCGAGGCTCCACCGAAAAATAGAGACGGTACGCGCGCGCCCGGAACGGCTCATTGCGCAGTACTCGACCGGATCATTGCGATGTTCACTCAAACTGCGATTTACGGCCCCCGATGTGCGCAGTCCGCAAGCGCAGAAACGCGTGAAAAGCGCATAACGTTTCAATCGTTATCTAACAACCAGCGCTTTCATGCATTCACGGGATTTACGCAAAACTGCCACAAAATCAACCACTCGTAAATTTCTTGAAGTCGGAATTCCGTTTACTACTATGGATAGACGCTTCACACCCTTATTCACACCGCTTGATTCTTTCGTTTTCCAGCCATTGCCCATACGCTTTTAAGGGCACGTTCGCACAGCTGGATATCACGGCTTTCGGGATGTTCTATAACCGAAGAAGCCATAAGTCATGGCGACGTCAATCATCTTCTTGCCTCAGGAGATCGAATCATGAAAAGCCAACTCGTCCTCTCAGTCATCGCTGCGCTCCTCGTCGGTGTCTCCTCTTCCGCAATTGCGCAAGGCACATCCGGTGGAGATCAAAGCCAGGGGACAGGTCGCCAGCAGGTCATGCCGACCATGCCGCATCGCGACTGGCATGAGGGCCAACAGGTTCCCTCGAAGTACCGGCATTACAACTATCAGATGAACGACTGGAAGTCGCATAACCTGGACGCACCGAAGCGCGGCCAGCAATGGCTTGGCGTGAACGGCGACTACGTGCTGGTGACGAGAAGCAACTGGAAGATCTCGAAGATCGTCCCGGGTACTGAATGACTGAGATCACGAGACGGGCTACGTTGCCGTAGCCCGCGCGATTGCTGCATGATTCAGGCATGGATGGTTGCCATGCCTGCCGCCCTTCTCAATCGACGAGCCGCGCGCGCAGGCGCTTGTACTCGTCGTCGGTAATCGAGCCTGTCGTTCTCAGCTTGTCGAGCTTCTCGATTTCGTCCGCAACACTGTAGCCCACGATGTGGCGTAGTTCTTCGCGCGCCTTCTGTGCCCGCTCCTGGTTGCGATGCGCCATGTCTCTGCCCTGCGTGAGGACATAGGCGAATATGCCGATATAGGGCAAAACAATCAGAAAGATCACCCAGATGATCTTCATGAATCCCGATATATCGGTTCGACGGAACAGGTCACTCGTGATCGTGATGAACAGCCAGAACCACAGAATGAACATGAATATCGAAAACGCATCGATAATAAAGTTCGAAAACGTAAAGCCATTTGCGAAGATCATGAATCGCCTCCGTCGGTTTTGCGTGTGTAAAACGGCAACTGCAGGCTGATACGGGCATCGATGGCGACACCATGTGCGCGCGAAACGTGATGCTCGGACGTGACGCGGCCGCTGACTGCGCTTTCGTCAGGTCAGATCAGGCCGCGCCTGCGCTCCCGGCCGGCAAACGGCACCACGGCCATGGAAATGAGATCCAGCCCGAGGAACAATCCGAGCAAGGGTAACGGCACGCTCGGGAAATTGGCGGCCAGAAAAATGGCGAGCAGGAACGAGAGCGCCGCGCTGACGATGCCGATATTGTTGACCTTCACGTCCTGCCCGACCGACGCAATGATCTTGAAGAAGCCGTCGAGCACGAAGAAAATCATCAGCATCACGGTAAGCCCACGCGCCCGTGCGCTGTCATTGACCAGAATGAGAATGCCGATGAGTATGGGCACGATGACTGGCGGAATGCGCCTGACTGCGAGTTTCCAGTCTTTCGTCGTGAAGAGACTCAAGGCATGCACGAAGCCGCAGAACAGCAGCATCCTTGCGATGAAAAGCGTGCCAATCAAGGACCTTGTCGAGAGCGACAAGACGATGCAGAAAATTCCCGCCGCGATGAGAAGCGTTGAACTGGCAATCGGAAAAATAGAACGCTTTTTCATATTCGAATGTAACTGCGTCAATACGGTTACATAGCTCGGCATATCTGACTTGCGCGTATTCTTGCCGAATTATAGGCTTAAGCGAAATTAAGCGTTCTACTATCAGCCGTGGAAGTATAGTGCGTGAGTGTGCAAATACAAGGGCGCGAATGCACTGTGAACCTCGAACGCAGCCACACCTTCTCGTTCAGCCCCAACGGCGAGCACTTCCTGCTCGACGGCGAGCCCTTGCAGATCCGCAGCGGCGAGTTGCATCCCGCGCGCATACCGCGCGAGTACTGGCTGCATCGCATCTGCATGGCCAAGGCGATGGGCATGAACTGCATCGCGTTGTACATCATGTGGAACTACCACGAGACACGCCCGGGCGTGTTCGACTTCGAAAGCGGCAACCGCGATATCGAAGCCTTCATCCGCCTGTGTCAGCAAGAAGCGCTTTGGGTGCTGCTGCGCCCGGGCCCCTATGTTTGCGCCGAGTGGGACCTGGGAGGCCTTCCCGCTTACTTGCTGAGCGAACCGGACATCCAGCTGCGCACCGACTCGGCCACCGATGCCCGTTACATGGCCGCGGTTACGCGCTACATCGGCGAACTCGTTCCGCGCATCAAGCCGTTGATGATCGATGCAGGCGGGCCGATCCTGATGATCCAGATAGAGAATGAATTCGGTTCGTACGCAAGCAATCCCGCTTACCTCGAAGAACTCAGGCAGCTTTGGCTGCGGGGCGGCATAACGGGGCCCTTCTACACCGAGGACGGTCTCGCGCAACTCGAACGCAATCGCACTACGGTGACGGGTGGCGCCATCGCGTTGAGCAACGGCAACGCGGCGCAAATCGCCTCGGTGCGGCGCGCGTTTCCTGCCGTGCCCGCGCTGGCGGGCGAGGTCTACCCGGGCTGGCTGACGCATTGGGGCGAGCCTGAATTCGCTGGACTCCATTACGATCTTTCCGCCATCCTGACGGCATTCATGCAGGCGCATTTGTCGTTCAACCTCTATGTCATTCACGGCGGCACGAGCTTTGGCTTTTATGCCGGCGCGAATGTGGACGACTCGGGCAACTATCGACCCGATATCACGAGCTACGACTATGGCGCGCCGATCGACGAGCAAGGGGCGGCCACGGCGAAATACCTGAAGTATCGCGACATCATCGCCCGCTATCTCGCCGAGCCTTTGCCGGACATGCCCGACGCCGTCGCCACAGTCGCGGGCCACACCCTGACGCCAACGCTCTACACCTCGATCTGGGACAACCTGCCCGCGCCCTTGTCGAGCGTCGATCCGCGGCCGTTCGAGCACTACGGCCAGACATCCGGCTTCATGCTGTATCGGAAAACGTTGCGTGAGCAACCGGTTGGCGCGCTGGATATCAGCGGCGTTCATGACTATGCGGCGGTTTTTGTCGGCGAGCGCTACGCGGGCGGCGTCTCGCGCGCGCGTATTGCGCACGGCTATGCGCAACAGTTACGTGTGACACATCGCGCGCCGCTCGCGTTGCCCACCACCGTGGCCGGCGCGCCAGGCGCGCTGGAAATTCTGGTAGAGGCCATGGGGCGCGTCAACTTCGGGCCGGCGATCGTCGACCGCAAAGGACTGCTAGCGCCCGTGAAAATGCAATACGCCGACGGGCCCGCTTCATCGCTCGAGGAATGGGAAGTCTTTTTGCTGCCGATGGATGAGGCGTACATCGCCGGGTTGCAGGCACGCTGCACGAATCCGCTGAAACCTGGACTCTTTTTCAAGGCGCGCCTGGTTCTGGATGAAATCGGCGACACCTGGCTCGATATGGGCAACTGGACCAAGGGCGTGGTCTGGGTCAATGGGCACAATCTCGGGCGCTACTGGAGTATCGGCCCGCAACAGCGCTTGTATTGCCCCGCGCCGTGGCTTACGCAGGGCGAGAACGAGGTGCTGATCTTCGACCTGCACCAGACCGAAACGAAGCCGGTGCATCTGGCGAATGCGTTGTATTAGCCTCCATCGGTCGGCAGCAGTTCCAGCGTGAGCACTTCGAATGGCGCGAGCCGGATTTCGCACGCCACGTCCGCGTCCAGTATTGCGGGAATGCCGGTCGTGCCTGCATGCCAGAGACCCCGCGCATGAAATCGTCCCGCTGCCGCAGCCGGCAGTTCCAGCTGATGCCGCAGCGCCAGCGCAAAGCGCTGCGTCTGATCGTGCGGATTGCGCAGCGTCACGATTGCCTTGTGCGGCGCCCACGCGGCCCAGCCGTAGATGGCCGCTTCGTCGGGCGCGCCGCCGATCCAGTGGCTGTCGCGCAACACGTCGACGTTCGCGCGCGCCCATCGAGCCGCTTGCGCGAGTGCGTTCCAGTCGTCTTCGCCCAGCAGCGAAGGCGTGATGTACAGCTCCTGCAATTGCGTACCGCTCGCGAAGAAGGACCGCACCTCGTGCGCGAATGCATCGCCTGCCGGCGTATTCAGGCGTGCGTTGCACTGCGCCAGGACAATGCCGTGCAGCATCAGGGAATTGAGCGGAAAGAGCGGGCTGCACAGCACCACGTTGCGGTACGTCTGCGCGTCGCGATACGTGATCCAGCGCTCGCGGCTCGTGCCGCTGCCTGCCTGACCGTCGTCGCTGCCGCCGCGCCAGATCGCGTCGGCGTAGCGCAGCCAGAACGGCGAGGGCTGCGTGCCGGTCGAGAGATTGATGAAGGTTTCCGGCTTCGCCGCGCGAATGTCGCCGATCAGCTGGATCGCCGCGTCCCAGTCGCTATCGAAAAGGCTGCCGGGAAATACACGTTCCGCGTTGCCGGTCCCGTCGAACTTGAACTGGTTCACCCCGTCTTTCGCGAGCAGGCTCATCACGACTTCGTGAAAGCGCTCGTAATAGCGCGGCCCCGATAACGCGAAGCCATTGTCGATGACTTCGTAGCCCGCGGCGCGGCCATGCGTGATGCGTTCGTCCTTCGGCGCGCAATAGCCGCCCCAGGGAGACAGCCAGACGCCGGGCGCGCCGCCATAGCGTGCCGCCGCCTCGCGCAGCGGCACGAAGCCATGAGCAAACGCCTGGCTGAAATGCCAGCCGCCGCCAAGGTCGTCCCAGCCATCGTCGAACAGAAACGAATCGATCTGCACGCCGCGCGCAGTATGCAATTCGCGGCCGATCGTTTCGATACGCTCCAGCGCCTGGTCCTGCGTATAAGGGGTGAGGTAACCGATATCCCACCAGCTGTTGTAGTGCAGACACGGACGATATGGGCGGGCGCGCTCCTGCTCGAGGCAGGTGGCGAAATCGCGCCGCACCTGACCGTCGCGAGCCACGCCTGCCACGGCGGAGTAAGTCAGCGTCCGGTTCTTTTGCAGCGGCAACGTGCGTTGCAGCGTAAATCCGACGCTATCCGCTTCCAAGTGGCTGGTTGCGAGCGGCAACTCGAAGCCCAGGTAGAAGTTGCCCGCGACGACCGGCGTGCCCTTGCGTTCGCTGCCGGTCTGCGCGCCGACAACGCGCGCCTGCAGCAATGAAACGACGGCAATGGCTTCGGCCTGGCGCAGGGCCGTCACGTTCAGCAGCATGCGCAGATATCGCGCGCCGTCGCGCTGCTCTACGCTCCATTGCATCGCGAGGCGTCCCTGGGCGTCGCCCAGTGTGACGCTCACGCGCCGGCCCGCGACGCGTTCGGCCAGGCGCGATGCGTGGGGGTTGGCCGCGAGCGCGTCTTCCCGTAACGGTGCAAGCACGCGCATGCCGGCCGGGCCGAGTGTGGTGCCGTCCGCGAAAGTCACCGCAAACGGCGCGACGATGGGCAGTACGCGTGCCCCAGCGCAATCGACGAGTGAGCAGTGAGTGAGGTGTTCATCCGCGAGTGCCCAGCGCAATGCAACGGCATCGTTCCCGAACGAGCAGACATCGCCCTGTTTCCGGAATTCGGGCATGCAGGCTTGCGTAGAAATTCGATCGTCGGCACGCATGGGCAACCTGTCTCGGGCGCGAACAACCTCTATAGGGTAATGGCAACGGCACAAACGTGTAATGACCCTAAAGCTGCGGCCGCACGCAAACGGCAATTGAGGGCCGCGCGATTCCCTTATGGGAACCTTAAGCCCGACATTTTTCGCGCAGCTTTACCAGCGGTTACACGATTGACAAATCTGCGCATCCCGTTCGTAAGCTCAGCGACTAGAATCCGCTTCCATCGCAACCGCGTCCGTTGACTGGAATAGAGATCATCATGAATCGCCTGACGTTTTATCTCCTCGCAGGACTCGCAGGGACGTGTGTCAGCACAGCGGCATCCGCCCATGCCGATATCGGCGTCTATCTCGGCGTTCCCGGTCCGGTCTATGCCGCGCCCGAGCCCGTGTACGAGGCGCCGCCGCCCGTCGTTTATGCAGCGCCGCCCGCTGCGGTCTACGAGCCGGCCCCCGCTTACGGCTACTACCGCTACGACCACGACGAAGACGAACACCACGGGCACGACCACGGCCGTCATCGCGGCTGGGAACATCACCACGGCGACGACGATTGACCGGCGCCCGCCACTTATATCGTTGCGCGCGCAACCTCATGCGCGCGCCTGCCTCCCTTCAAGTGCAAGTCCCGCGCCCCTCCCCGCGACAACCGTCCTGTTCGGCTAGCCCCTCAAAGTTGTCTAGCCAATAAGTACTTACAACGCGCACTCCACCTGCCTCCTGCCCCACCTTTCCGTGTGCAACCCTCACATGTCAGCGCGTTTACACCTTCGCCAGCAAAAACCCTAGTTGTCTCATTATGTGAGAGCCGTTATCTTGTCTATACAACACGGCTGACGTGACAGCCCGCTGTTGACCATGCCGCCATCCGTCGTGGCGGCGTCGAAAAAGATACTGGAGACTCCACGTCAATGAAGAAGTTTGCCCTGTGCATCGCGATGCTCGCCGTCGCCACCTCCGTCTGTGCGAAGGACTGGACCACGGTCCGCTTTGGCGTGGATGCAAGTTATCCGCCGTTCGAATCGAAGAGCACGGACGGCAAGCTGGTCGGCTTCGACATCGACGTCGGCAACGAAATCTGCAAGCGCATCAACGCGAAGTGCGTTTGGGTCGAAAGCGAATTCGACGGCATGATTCCGGCGCTCAAGGCGAAGAAGTTCGACGCCGTGCTCTCCTCGATGTCGATGACGCCGCAGCGCGAAGCGCAAATCGCATTCTCGTCGAAGGTCTTCCACACGCCTAGCCGTCTCGTCGCGAAGAAGGGCTCGAGCCTCCAGCCCACGGCCGATTCGTTGAAGGGCAAGACGGTCGGCGTCGAGCAGGGAACGACCCAGGAAGCCTACGCAAAAGCCAATTGGGCACCGAACGGTGTGAAGATCGTGCCTTACCAGGATCAGGACCAGGTCTATGCGGACCTGCTCTCGGGCCGCCTCGACGCCGCGCTGCAAGACGCCGTGCAGGCCGACCTGAGCTTCCTGAAGACTCCGCGCGGCGCAGGCTTCGCGTTCACGAACGGCGAACTGAGCGATCCCAGCGGCATCCTCGGCAACGGCGCCGCCATCGGCTTGCGCAAGGACGACGCCGACCTGAAGGTGAAGATCGACAAGGCGCTCGCGGACATGCTCAAGGACGGGACGTACAAGAAGATCGAATCGCGCTACTTTGCGTTCGACGTGTACGGTTCCTGAGCCTGACCGGAGCACGATATTAGCGACAAAGGCGCGGGCACTCCCGCGCCTTTTGCCCTTTTCGCCGCTGGAACCTCTCCCCGCACTCACACCATCATGCAGATCCAGACCCATCCGCTCATCTCGCCGGCGCTCGGCACCGCGCGGCACCTCACGAGCTTCCACTACGGCCCCACCGGCGCACAGAAGATCTATATCCAGTCGTCGCTGCATGCCGACGAACTGCCGGGCATGCTGGTCGCCTGGGCGCTGCGCCAACGCCTTGCCGCGCTCGAAGCCGCAGGCAAGCTGCGCGGCGAGGTCGTCGTCGTGCCCGTGCCCAATCCCATCGGCCTCAATCAACGCCTGCTCGGTCAGCTGCTCGGCCGTTTTGAAAGCGGCACCGCGGCCAACTTCAACCGCCACTTCCACGATCTCGCCGAACTCGTGCTCCCGCGTGTCGGCCCTCGACTGAGCGGCGACGCGCAGCAGAACGTGGCCGCCGTGCGCGCTGCGATGCGAGAGGCGCTTGACGAACAGGCGCCCACCACCGAACTCGGCTCGCAGCGTCTAGCGCTTCAGCGCCTTTCGTATGACGCCGATGTCGTGCTCGACCTGCATTGCGACTTCGAAGGCGCAATGCATCTCTACACGAACCCCGACCTGTGGGCCGATGTCGAGCCGCTCGCGCGCTATCTCGAAGCGAAAGCCTCGCTCTTCGCGCTCAATTCGGACGGCAACCCTTTCGACGAAATTCACAGCTTCTGCTGGTCCGCGCTGCGCGAGCGCTACGGCGACCGCTTTCCGATTCCCAACGGCGCGGTTTCCGTGACGATCGAGCTGCGCGGCCAGGCAGACGTGAGCTACGACTTCGCCGAACGCGACGCGAACGCGATCATCAACTACCTCACGCATCGTGGTGTGATCGAAGGCACGCCCGCGCCGCTGCCTGCGCTCGAATACGCGGCCACGCCGTTCGCGGGCACCGAAGCGCTCATCGCGCCGGCCTCCGGCGTGCTGGTGTTCCGCACGCCGGTTGGCGTGAGAGTCGAACCGGGCCAGCCGATTGCCGATGTGGTCGATCCGCTGACCGATCGCGTCGTCACGATCACGAGCTCCGTGACCGGCATGCTGTACGCACGCCAACGCACGCGCTTCGCCACGGCTGGGATGGAAGTCGCGTGGGTCGCAGGCGCCACGCCGCTGCGCAGCGGCTCTCTGCTGCCCGACTAGGCGATGAAACCGGGCAAATTGCCCGAAATGATGTGGGGTCATGCCGGATAACGGACACGTTCTCCGGCACAGTTCGTTTGGAAACGAAACGATGTGTGACGGGGCGTAACAGCAGGCCGGCAGGCGCGGCGCAAAAGACGATGCCTGCCGCTGCGGCGCAGTGAGGGCGGGAGCAAGCGCTATTTACACTTGCTTTCGATTCTTTACCTATGCGCGCTGAGTTGAAACTTACGATTGTTAGCGCCTGGAACATCGGGTCCCAAGGCGGCCGGAGACCTCCGTTTCCGGCCGCCTTTCTCATTCGTAAACAGGACCAGCGGAATGGCCCACAATAAATGAACAGCTTCGATACCGTCATTCTGGGAGCCCTCACCCAAGTCGATCTGCCGCCACTGCTCAATCACGCGATCCGGGTGATGGTGGGACTCTATACGTTCAAGGGATATTTCCTCATCCCGCTCATCTGGTGGATCTGGTTCCAGCCGAGCGAGCGGCGCGAGTGGCGGCGCGAGATGATGATCGCCACGGTGGCCAGCGGCCTGATCGCGCTCGCAGTGGGACGCCTCCTCGCGCGTTTTCTGCCGTTCCGGCAACGGCCGCTTTTCAATCCCGATCTGCATCTGCATTTCGCTTCGTCGTCGCTGCGGGCGGCCGGGCTAACCGACTTCAGTTCGTTTCCGAGCGATCACGCCATGCTGTGGGTGGCGATTGCAATGGGGATCTTGCTGGTATGGCGTGTGGTCGGCGCGCTGGTGATGTTATATGTTGTGCTAATCATCTGCTTGCCGCGTGCGTATCTGGGCTATCACTACCCCACGGATTTGATCGCGGGCGGCGCCATCGGCGTGGTGATCACCTGGCTGATGACGCGCGATGCAGTCAGGAAGCGGACCGCCGAGCCCGCTCTGCGCCTGATGGTGCGCTTTCCCGGGGCGGCTGCCGCATTCACGTTTCTCGTGTGTTTCGAACTGGTCACGCAATTCGACGATCTGCTGAGGCTCGCCCACTCCGTGGTGCACGGAATGATCTGAAAACCGGCGCGGCCGGCGTCTTCGGTACGCCGCCCGCGCGGCTTCACACTGCGCCCGGATTGACGTACGCCGTCTTGACCGTGGTGTAGAACTCGCGGGCATAGCTGCCTTGCTCGCGCGGGCCGTAGCTCGAACCCTTGCGGCCGCCGAACGGAACGTGATAATCCACGCCCGCCGTTGCGGTGTTCACCATGACCATGCCGGCCTGAACGTGACGGCGGAAGTGGTTGGCATAACTGAGCGAAGTCGTGCAGATACCGGCCGACAACCCGAACTCCGTGTCGTTCGCCACGGCGAGCGCCTCGTGATAGTCCTTCACCTTGATGACCGAGGCCACCGGGCCGAACACTTCTTCGCGGTTGATGCGCATTTGCGCAGTCGTGCCGGTGATCAGCGCGGGGGCAAGGAAATAGCCGCGCGTGGCGCCTTCCACGCGCTCGCCGCCGTACACCTCGCCGCCCTCTTCACGCGCAATCGCAATGTAGCGCTCGTCCTGCTGAAGCTGCTTGTCGTCCACCACCGGCCCGATATGCGTGCCGTCCGCCAGCGCGTCGCCCGTCTTCAGCGCTTTCATGCGGGTCTTCATCGCTTCGATGAAACGGTCGTGAATGCCTTCTGTCACGATGAGGCGGCTCGACGCCGTGCAGCGCTGCCCCGTCGAGAAGAAGGCGCCGTTGATGCTGGCTTCCACGGCGACGTCGAGATTGGCGTCGTCGAGCACCACCATGGGATTCTTGCCGCCCATCTCCAGCTGGAACTTCTTGCCCGTTGCAAAGCACTTCGCACCGATCGCGCGGCCCGTCGCGACCGAACCCGTGAAACTCACGGCATCGACATCGGCAGAGCTGACGATCGCCTCGCCCACCATCGAGCCGCGCCCCATCACGAGGTTGATGACGCCGGCCGGCGCGCCCGCTTCCGCAATGATCTTCACGAGTTCCCACGTGCTGGCCGGCACGAGGTCGGCGGGCTTGATGACGACCGTGTTGCCATAGGCCAGCGCGGGCGCGATCTTCCAGGCGGGAATGGCGATCGGAAAGTTCCAGGGCGTAATGAGCCCGATCACCCCGATCGGCTCGCGCGTCACCTCGACGGTCATGCCGGGCCGCACCGAAGGCACGATCTCGCCGCCAAGGCGCAGCGCCTCGCCTGCAAAAAACTTGAAGATCTGAGCGGCGCGGCCCACCTCGCCGATGGCCTCGGGCAGCGTCTTGCCCTCTTCGCGCGCGAGCAGGCGGCCCAACTCGGCCTTGCGCGCGAGAATGACGCTGCCCACCTGGTCGAGCAAATCGAAGCGTTGCTGCGGCGTGGAGAGCGACCACTGCGCAAAGGCCTTGCGCGCGGCGGCGATGGCGTCGCGCGTCTGCGCGTCGTCTGCCTGCGCGAACTCGCCGATCGCGTCGTCGAGATTGGAGGGATTGATGTTGGTGGATGCCGTGGCGCCGCGCACCCACTGGCCGCCGATGTAATTGTCGAACTGGTTCATGTCGCGTTTCCCGATTCAGTGGCTCACAGCAATCCGCGCGCAGCCAGATTGCGATAGAGCGCGCGTACGCCGAAGGTCCACGGCGCGAGTTCCGTGCTCAATTGCACGGTGTTGACCAGCGCGCCGAGTTCCGGCGCGGAGATGGTGACCTTGTCGCCCAGGTGGTGCGTAAAGCCTCCGCCTTGCGAGTCGCGATCCTTGATCGGCGAGAACATGGTGCCGAGAAAGAGCATGAAGCCGTCGGGATACTGGTGATGCGGGCCCCACGTCTGCGCCACGAGATCGGCCGGGTCGCGGCTGATTTCGCTCATGTGGCTGATGCCTTCCAGTACGAAGTCATCGTCCGTGCCTTCCACGCGCAATGCGACGCTCGTCTTGCGCACCGTGTCGAGGCTGAACGACTCGTCGAACAGGCGCACGAACGGCCCGATCGCGCACGAGGCGTTATTGTCCTTGCACTTGCCGAGCAGCAGCGCCGAGCGGCCTTCGATGTCGCGCAGGTTGACGTCGTTGCCGAGCGTCGCGCCGACGATCTCGCCGCGGCTGCTCACGGCCAGCACGATTTCCGGCTCGGGGTTGTTCCAGACCGAAGCGGCCAGCAAGCCGACAGCCGCGCCAAAGCCCACCGCCGACATGGGCTGCGACTTCGAAAACACTTCCGCGTCGGGCCCGATGCCCACTTCCATGTACTGGGACCACGCCCCGCGCCGCTCGAGTTCCGCCTTGAGCTTCATCGCGTCTTCCGAGCCCGGCTTGATCTTCGAGAGATCGGTGCCGATCGTGGCCGCGATGGTTGCGCGCACTTCCTGCGCTTTCGCGGGATCGCCGCCCGCCTGCTCCTCGATCACGCGCTCGATCAGGCTCACCGCGAACGTCACGCCGCAGGCCTTGATGGCCTGAACATCATTAGGCGCGAGCAGACGCAGCGCGGGCTCCCCGCCGCCGGGCAGATTCGCTTCGATCAGTTGCTCCACCGGGCCGAGCGATTCGCCGCTCACCGTGCGCGCAAATTGCGCGAGGTCCTCGCGGTCGAACAGATCCGCGGTGGTCGGCGCGCTGCCCGTGATATCGATGACTTCGCCGTTGCGCACGAGCACGATGGAGGGGCCTTCATGCTCGCCTGCCTTGCGCCACACGCGGCCAACGAGCAGCGCCTGCCCGACATCGCCGGGAAGCCAGTTTGCGGGAGTGTTCGAGGTCATGGTGCGTCCAGTTTGGTGTCCGAGGGTTAGTGCGAATGGCGCGGGTTGCCGCGCTCGGCGATGACTTTCAGATAGAGCGTGGCAGGTTCCAGGCATCCGCCCGTGGACAACTGCCCCACCGTCTTGCGGTAAAGCTCCTGCCAGGGCGTCTGGGCAGGCGGAACCTCGAAGTGCGCCGTTTCGCGGCGCCGCGCCAGCTCGGCTTCGTCGACCAGCACGTTCACGCTGCGCGCATTCAGGTCCACGCGAATGCGGTCGCCCGTTTGCAGCAGCGCGAGGCCGCCGCCCACCGCCGCCTCGGGCGACATGTTCAGGATCGACGGGCTCGCCGACGTACCGCTCTGGCGGCCATCGCCAAGCGTGGGCAGCGACGTGATGCCCTGGCGCACCAGTTTCGCCGGCGGCGCCATGTTCACCACTTCGGCGCTGCCCGGATAGCCCACCGTGCCCGTGCCGCGAATCACGAGAATGCAGCGCTGGTCGATTTCGAGCGACGGGTCGTTGATGCGCGCGTGGTAGTCCTCGGGACCGTCGAACACGATCGCGCGAGCCTCGAAGGTATTTTCCGCGCCCGGCTCGCTCAGATAGGTTTGCCTAAAGGCATCGCCGACCACCGACATCTTCATGATCGCGCTGTCGAAGAAGTTGCCCGAGAGCACCATGAAGCCTGCGCCGTGCTTGAGCGGGTCATCGGTTGTCCTGATGACTTCGCGATCGGGCTCGGGCGTGCTGTCGGCGATGGCGCCGATGGTGCGACCCGATACCGTGAGGCATTCGCGGTGCACGAGGCCCGCGCGATCGAGTTCGCGCAGCACGCCGGGCACACCGCCCGCGCGGTGGAAGCTCTCGCCCAGATACTCGCCTGCCGGCATGCAGTTCACGATGAGCGGCACCTGTTCGCCGACGCGTTGCCAGTCTTCGAGGCTAAGCTCGATGCCCATGTGCCGCGCTATCGCAATGAGGTGCGGCGGGCAGTTGGTGGACGCTCCCAGCGCGGAGGCCACGACGATGGCATTCTCGAACGCCTCTTTCGTCATGATGCGCGAAGGCCGCATGTCGTAGCGCACGAGGTCGACAATGCGCTTGCCCGTCGCGTACGCCATCTGCCCGCGCTCGCGGTAGGCGGCCGGAATGCTGGCGCAGCCGGGCAGCGACATGCCCAGCGCTTCGGCGAGGCTGTTCATCGACAACGCCGTGCCCATCGTGTTGCAGTGGCCGATGGAGGGCGACGAAGCCGTCGTGAGCTCCATGAAGCCCTCATAGTCGATCTCGCCGGCCGCCAGCAGATTGCGCGCATGCCAGATGACCGTGCCCGAACCGACACGCTGGCCGTTATGCCAGCCGTCAAGCATCGGGCCGCCCGACAGCACGATGGCGGGCATATCGACCGTTGCCGCGGCCATCAGGCAGGCGGGCGTGGTCTTGTCGCAGCCCGTGGTCAGCACGACGCCGTCGAGCGGGAAGCCGTGAAGGATTTCGACCAGACCCAGATAGGCCAGATTGCGGTCGAGTGCCGCCGTGGGCCGGCGGCTCTGCTCGGCAAGCGGATGCACCGGGAATTCCATCGGGATGCCGCCCGCGTCGCGAATGCCCGCCTTCGTGCGCGCCGCCAGCTCGATATGGTGACGGTTGCAAGGGGCGAGATCGCTCCCCGTTTGCGCAATGCCGATGATGGGGCGGCCCGATTGCAGTTCTTCCCGGGTCAGACCGTAGTTCATGAAGCGCTCGACGTAGAGCGCGGTCATGTCCGCATGGGCCGGGTCGTCGAACCATTCCTGGCTACGCAGGCGCCGTGCGTTGGGCTGGGTCATATCACTCACTTGCTGGTTCCTTGTCTCGACGATGTGGCGGGCAGGTCCACGCCATTTGTTATCGGTAACATTTCTGGATATTAGCACTTTGTGCTCGCCCTGTGCACCAGGTGAGACCACGCGTTTTCCCGACCTTAGCGCCGGCCTCCGACTTGCCGTCGCGCCTCGTCTCATGCTAATTTAGCGCCCGCTGTGTTACCGATAACAAAACAGCGGGCTGTTCACAGCCAGCGCCGAGATCCAGCAAACACACCACGAAGCTCGTGGAATCGCCTCCCCAGCAGCGGGACCATTCAAAGGCACATGTGAAAGGAGACACATCCCATGCCAACCCTGACCCAGATTGCGGACTCGCCGGCCGCCGTCAACCAGGCCGAAGAACGGCTGTACCGCAAGGTTCTGAAGCGCATCTTGCCGCTTCTGCTTCTGTGCTATGTCGTCGCCTACCTCGACCGCGTGAACGTCGGCTTTGCCAAGCTGCAGATGCTCGATTCGCTCGGCCTGAGCGATAGCATCTACGCCGTGGGCGCAAGCATTTTCTTCTGGGGATACTTCCTCTTCGAGATGCCGAGCAACCTGCTCCTGCATCGCTATGGCGCGCGTTTCTGGATTGCGCGCATCATGGTGACGTGGGGCATCGTGTCTTCGTCGCTGGCCTTTATCGCGCCGCTCGCGAGTTTCTTCCACGTGCAAACCTCGACGATGTTCTACATCCTGCGGTTTCTGCTCGGCGTCTGCGAAGCGGGCTTTTTCCCCGGCATCATTCTTTACCTGAACTACTGGTTTCCGGCGCGTCGCCAGAGCGTCGCGATGTCGGGGTTCCTGATCGCCATTCCGGTGAGCCTCACGCTCGGCGGGATTATCTCGGGGTGGCTCATGGAAAACACGCATGGCCTGTTCGGCCTGGGCGGCTGGCAGTGGATGCTGTTGCTCGAAGGCATACCTTCGATTCTCGTCGCCTTCGTGGTGCTGTTGCGCATGGGCGACGGCATTCAGTCGGCGAAATGGTTGAGCGCCGACGAGAAAGCCGTGCTTCAAAAGAATCTCGAACAGGAAAGCGCGAAGAAAACGCATAGCGCCGTGGCGGCGCTGAAAAGCCCGCGCGTCTGGCTGCTGACGTTCATCCTGCTGACCTTCAATACCGGCTTCTATGGTTTGGCGTTCTGGCTGCCTTCCATCATCAAGGCTTCTGGCGTGAAGAGCACGTTCAATATCGGCTTGCTGACCGCCATTCCCTATCTCAGCGCCGTCGTCGCCATGATCTGGAATGCGGCGCACTCGCGCAAGACGGGCGAGCGCCGGCTGCATGCGGCCATTCCGGCCTGTATCGGCGGCGTCGGCCTGATTCTGAGCGCACTCTTCGCGCACAACGTGCCGCTCTCGATCGTATTCCTGACTATCTCCACCTGCGCGATTCTCGGGCTCATGCCGATTTACTGGACGTTCCCGGGGCAGATTCTCTCCGGTACGGCCGCGGCGGCGGGGATTGCGCTCATCAACTCGGTCGGCAACCTGTCCGGCTTCACGGGCTCCATGATCACCAGCGTGGCGAAGGACCTGACCGGCGACATCAACAACGGCACCTATGCGCTGGGCGCGTGTCTGCTGGTGAGCTGCGTTCTGATCCTGTCGATTCCGAAAAGCATGCTGAACCGGGACCCGGTGGAAGAGAACTGAGCGCTATGCGAATCGGCTAAATCGTCCGTTGCGAAGGCCACCTTCTGGGTGAGCCTTCCTTACACGACCCCGTTTTGAAAATTGCGTCGGCCTTGCGCCGGCGCATTTTTTTTGCCTTCGCAGTCCAGCGAGCACGGGCACTCGTCCTGCCCGAGGCCCCCAGCGCCCGCACATAAAGCATGCAAAAAAAACAATTGGAATTGTCTCAAGAATTGCAGCACGCTGCCGATAAGACGTGAACACTGTTTTCCGCCCGACGCACTGCCATCGGGCCACTATCGAGCAACGGAGACGCTGTGATTCGAACCTGCCTTGGGGGCCTGCTGCTGGCGCTCGGTTGCATTGGCACCGCGGTTGCCGCGGGCCCCGACTGCTCGCGCTCATTTACGCTCGCCTTACACGATCATGGGCTGCTCTACTCCGTCGACACGGACACGGGCATCGACAAGGACTTCGCCGACGCCCTGGCGCGGCGCAGCGGCTGCCAGCTCCGCGTGAGCCTGATGTCGCGCGCGCGCATCTGGAAACTGATCGAATCGGGCGCGCTCGATTTCAGTCTTTCGGGCATTGCCAACGAAGAGCGCAATCAATACGCGGACTTTGCCTGGTACTTCAGCAACAAGTACTATCTGCTGGTTCGCAAGGATTCGGGCATCCATCAACTGACCGATTTCGAGCACAACGACAAGTTTCAGCTCGGCGTGATTCGCAGCTTCCGCTACAGCGAGTCGGCCAACCGACTGGTCGATTCGCTCTCTGCCGAAAACCGCGTGAGTCAGGCCGGGGGTCTCGAGCCGCTTTACCAGGCGCTGATTCTTGGCCGCATTCAGGGAATGATCATCGAGCCGTTCGATTATCCCGCCATCGATGAAGCGAAGATTCGGAGCGTGACCAATATCGTGGAGTTCGACGATCCACCCATTCCGCATGGACTCATCATGTCGAAGAAGGCGCTCTCGCCCGAGGAGCGGGACAAGTGGCGCGCCCTCGTCAACGAAATGATCGCCGACGGCACGGTGCGCCGCATCTTCACGAAGTATTTCAAGCCTGACCTCGCCGACTCGATGGTCCCCTTCTAGACGCCGCCATGACCCGGACGCGCCTCATTCTGCTCCCGCTACTGGTTCTCGCCGCCGCGCTCGGCGTGACCTGGGTGCTCTGGAACCACGAGCGGGAAGCGGCCCGCCACGAACTGCTCACCCAGTTCGACTTCTCGCTCGGCGACGTCGTGAGCCGCATCGAACAGCGCATGGGCACGTACGAACTGCTGCTGCGCGGCGTGCAGAGCCTGTTTGCCGCCAGCGGCGAGGTCGATCGCGACGCGTTCCGGGCTTACGTCAATACGCTCAATCTCGACGCCAACTTTTCCGGCATCCAGGCCATCGGCATCGTCGCGTGGGTGCCGCAAACGCAAAAGGCCGCGCATATCACGGCCATGCAGCAGCGCGGCTTGCCACGCTACTCGATCGAGCCCGATGGTCCGCGCGCGAATTACGCCCCCATCATTCAGCGCGAGCCGTATATCGGCGCCAATCGCGCGGCGCCCGGTTTCGACGCCTGGGCCGACCCGGTGCGCCGGCGCGCCATGGAGCAGGCGCGCGACACCGGCATGGCGACCATCTCCGGCAAGGTGCGCCTCTCGGTCGACACCGATCCCGGCGCCGACCCCGGCTTCGTGATGTACATGCCGGTCTACGCACGCGGCCCGGCGCCGGAAAACGCCACCGAACGCCAGGCGCAGCTGGTTGGCTGGGTCTACGCGTCCTTTCGCATGCACGACGTCATTGCCAGCCTTTACGGCGAGGAACCGCCCGGCCTCTCGGTCTCCATCTACGACGGCGTGGAATCGTCGCCGGACGCGTTGCTCTACCGAACGTCGGGCGCCGCGGCCCATCGCCTGCCAAGCGATCTTTCGGCAACCGAATATCTCGTCGTCTGCGGACACGACTGGATGCTCAAACTGATGGCGCGCGACGGCTTCAAAGCGCGCTTCGGCCGCGACGCGGCAACGCTCATTGCGATCACCGGCACGGGCCTGAGCCTGCTGCTCGCGCTGCTCACGCGCCTCATGATGACGGGCCGCAGCCGTGCGATACGGCTGGCCTCGTCGATGACGAAGGAACTGCGCGAAAACGAGGAAAAATTCCGCGCCATTGCGGACTGCACCGTCAACTGGGAAATCTGGTGGTCGCCGGAAGGCAAGCCGCGCTGGATCAACTCGGCGGTGGAGCAGTACATCGGCTATACCGTCGACGAGTGCATGGCCATGAGCGACTTCGCCTGCACCGTGATTTATCCGGGCGACGCCTCCTACGTCGCGCCCGAGTTCCGCGGCGCGCAACTGGGTTCGCGTGGCGACAATCTGGAATTTCGCTGCGTGCGCAAGGACGGCTCGCTCATGTGGCTCTGCGCGTCGTGGGTGCCGATTACCGACTCCAGGGGCGATTTCATCGGTTTTCGCACGAGCGGGCGCGACATCACCGAGCGCAAGATCGCCGACCAGCGCATCAAGGAGCTGGCTTTCTACGACGCGCTCACCGGCCTGCCCAATCGCACGCTGCTGCTCGACAACCTGAAGGACGCCCTCACCGACAGCGCGAGGAACGGCACGAGCGGCGCCCTGCTGTTCATCGATCTGGATCATTTCAAGACGCTGAACGACACGCTGGGCCACGACAAGGGCGACCTGCTGCTGCAGGAAGTGGCGAAACGCCTGGCGGCGAGCATACCGGCGGGCGACACCGTGGCGCGTGTGGGCGGCGACGAGTTCGTCGTCGTGGTGGGCAATCTGAATCCCGTTCCCTGTGAAGCGGCCCGCCAGGCCGAGGCCCTGGGCGAGCGGATTCTCACCGTGCTCGGGAATCCTTATCGACTCGACGACATCGACTACCGCAGTTCGGCGAGTATCGGCGCAACCGTCTTCAAGGGATTCCAGGCGTCGACGGACGACCTCATGAAACAGGCCGACCTCGCCATGTACAAGTCCAAGGAACGCGGCCGCAACGCGGTGCGCCTCTTCGACCCCGACATGCAGACGGTCGTGGTGGAGCGTGCCGCGCTCGAAGCGGCGCTGCGCGAAGCCATCGAAAGCGAACAGTTCGTGCTTCACTACCAGATGCAGATCGACAGCGGCCGTGTCACCGGCGTCGAGGCGCTGGTGCGCTGGCGTCACCCCCTGCGCGGGCTCGTGTACCCGGCCGACTTCATTCCCGTGGCAGAAGAAACCGGGCTCATCGCCGCGCTGGGCAGCTGGGTGCTGCGCGCGGCCTGCATCCAGCTGGCGCGCTGGGCCACGCAGCCCGACACCGGGCATCTGACCATTGCGGTCAACGTCAGCGTGCAACAGCTGCACCAGCCGGACTTCGTGGCAAGCGTGCTGGCCACGCTCAAACGGACCGGCGCGAGAGCGGACCGGCTGAAGCTCGAATTGACGGAAAGCGTGCTGGTCGACAACGTGCAGGAGATCATCGAGAAAATGGAGGCGCTGAAGGCGAACGGCATCGTCTTCGCGCTCGACGATTTCGGCATCGGCTATTCGTCGCTTTCGTATTTGAAGCGCCTGCCGCTCGCTCAACTGAAAATCGACCGCTCATTCGTGCGCGATGTCCTCGTCGACCCGAACGATGCCGTAATCGCCCGAACCATCGTGGCGCTTGCGCACAGCCTGGGCCTCGGCGTGATCGCCGAAGGGGTGGAGACCGAGGAGCAGCGCGCCTTCCTCGCCTCGGCCGGATGTTACGCCTATCAGGGCTATCTGTTCTGCCGCCCGATTCCTGTCGAGGAGTTCGAGGCGGCATTGCGTGGACTCGAAGCGCCGGAGTGCGTCGCGCAGTAAGCGCGCCCCGCCGCTTGCCGCATTACGCGTCGCCATGCCGGCGCGGCGCGAGCAGGTCGGACATGCCCACGCGATGCAACATCTCCGCCCGCACGCGGTCCAGTACGGCAAAGCCAACGTCCGCGCCGTCCTGGGTCGGGTCCACGTGCACCCGGAACGGCCGCTTCCCGAAGGGGGCATCGACCACATCGACGATCGCCTCGGCCACGAGGCCCACGTCGGCTTGCGGCGGCACGATGGCGGCGAACGCCCTCTGGATCTGCTCGCCGAACCCGGCATAGGGGCCGGCTTCATAAGCGGCGACCACGCCCTTGTCCTCCGGGCTGCCCGCATGCGCGAAGTGATTCGTGCCCGAGGTAAAGGCACCCGGCACGATGATCGACGTTTCGATGCCCCAGCGCGAAAGCTCGCGCGCATACTGAACCGCAATCGCATCCATGGCGGCCTTCGCCGCGAAATACGGCGCGAGGTAAGGCGGCGTGCCGCCTGCGGAACTGCTGCTCGACACCCACACCACGAGGCCTTCCCGCCGCTCGCGCATGTGCGGCAGCACCGCGCGGTTCACCCGCTGCGTGCCCAGCACGTTGATGTCGTACAGGTGCGCATACTGTTCCGGGCTAAACGCTTCGGCCGGCCCGAAGGCCATGTGGCCCGCGTTGTGGACGATGACGTCGATACGTCCGCTTTGGGCGATCACGCGGGCGATGCCCGCATCCACGGACTCCTGCGACTGCACGTCGAGTTCGACGGTGCGCAGATCCACGCCGTTGTGCTGCGAAAATTCCGCCATCTGCGCGACGACCGGGGCGTTGCGCCCGGCGGTCGCACGCATGGACGCGTAGACGGTATGGCCGGCGCTGGCGAGTGCTTCGGCGGCGAGGCGGCCGAAACCGCTCGATGCGCCGGTAACGACAATGACCTTCTTCATGATGGGCTCCTTGTTCGCAATGAATCGCTTGATCAGGACATCAAACAATGCCGCCGTTCACGCGGATCGTTTGACCGTCGATCCAGCCTGCGCCGTTGCCGACGAGGAACGAGACCACCTGGGCGATGTCGTCCGCCTGGCCGAGCCGCTCGAGCGGCGGCATCTTCGCAAGGCGCTCGATCTGCTCGGGGGTCTTGTCCTTGAGGAACAGTTCGGTTGCGGTAGGCCCGGGGGCGACCGCATTCACGGTGATATTGCGGCCGCGCAGTTCCTTGGCGAAGATGTTGGTCATCGTTTCCACGGCGGCCTTGGTGGCGGCGTACACGGAATAGCCCGGCAGCGCGAGCGCCTGGATGCTGCTCGAGAAGTTGACGATGCGGCCGCCCTCGCGCAGCTTCTTTGCGGCGATGCGCAGCGTATTGAAGGTGCCCTTGAGGTTGATCGCGACGAGCCGGTCGAACAGGGCGTCGTCGGTATCGACCAGATTGACGAGGCCCGGCTGCATGATGCCCGCGTTGTTCACCACGATATCCACGCCGCCGAACAGCGTAATGGCCTGGTCGAACATTGCGGCCACCTGGGCGGGCACGGCCACGTCTGCCTGAATCGCCGCGGCGCGACCGCCCGCGGCCTTGATTTCCTCCACGACCGCGTTGGCGTCCGCCGCGCGACCGGCGTAGTTGACGACGACTGCGATGCCTTCGCCCGCGAGGCGTCTGGCGATCGATGCGCCGATCCCGCGGGAAGCGCCGGTGACGATCGCGACTTTGCTGGTGTTGGCTTGCGTGCTCATGGTGACTCTCCGTTCCGGTTGGGTGGGTGATGCAACGTGATGCGATGGGTGCATCTTCCCGCCAGCCAACGCTCCACGGTAGCCGCATAACCAGAATATCGATTATGCTTCCCGCGTATGACCATCTTCAACGACCTGAGCCTGCTGCAGGCCTTCGTTGCCATCGTGGAGAGCGGCAGCATCTCCGCGGCGGCGCGCAAGCTGAACCTGAGCCAGCCCACGCTGAGCCGCCAGTTGCGTTCGCTCGAAGATCAATGCGGCGCGGCGCTGCTGCGGCGCGACACGCACCGTATGAGCCTTACGGAAATCGGCCACCAGTTCCTTGCCGACGCCCAGGCGCTGCTCGCGCTAGCCGAGGAGTCCGCGCAGCGCATGCAGCGCGACCAGAGCGCGCTGAGCGGCAATATCCGCGTGTTCTCCACGATCGACTTCGGCCAGTCCGTGGTGAGCCGCATGATCAGCAGCTTTATCCAGGCGCACCCGGCAGTGAGAATGGAGCTGGCCTATTCGAACCGCCCGCTGCACATGATCGAAGAGGGCTGCGACGCCGGTATCGTCGCCGGGGCGCTCACTGACGATCGCGTCGTGGCGCGCTCGCTGGGCGAGATCCGCCGCTATCCGGTTGCCTCGCCCGCCTTCCTCAAGGATCACAAGTTCGCCAGCAAGCCGGAAAGTCTCCAGGCCTTACCGTGGATCGCACTTTCGAGCCGGCAATTCGGCGGTTCGAGGGATGTCACGCTGTATTCGGGCGCAACGACGCATACGTTGCAGATCGATCCCGTGATGATCTCGGAAGGGGTGACGAGTATGCGCGAGGCCGCGCGCATGGGGCTGGGCCTGGCCGTGTTGCCGGAATGGCTGATCGAAGAGGATCTGGTGTCGGGCCGTCTCGTGCGCGTGCTGCCGAAATGGCAGGCGAAACCGCTCGCCGCGCAAATTGTGTATCCCGTGCAAAGGCGGCTGCCGCTGCGCGTGCAGGCATTGATCGAATTCGCAACCGAATATATGACGACGGTTTTGAAGCCGCGATAACGCTTGACCGAAGCCGTGCCGCGTTACATCGACGACTCGAGCATGGCGCGGTAATCGTCTTCGGAGGCCTCGCGCGGATTGGTCTTGTGGCTGTGATCCTTGAGCGCGCCCTTGATGATCTCGGGGAACATATCAGCGCTCACGCCAAGCTGCGCGAGGCCCGTCGGCAGGCCAAGGCGCTCGGTCATCGTGCGCACGGCAGGCGCCACTTCGGCGCCGCTGCCCAGCCCCATTGCCGTCGCCAGGCGGTCGAGCTTGCCTTCTTCGCGCACCGAAGGCGCTTCTTCGTTGAACCGCAGCACCGCCGGCAGAAAGATGGCGTTCAGCGTGCCATGATGCAGACGCGGGTTGATGCCGCCGAGCGAATGGCTCAGGCTGTGCACGCAACCCAGACCCTTCTGGAACGCAAGCGCGCCCTGCATCGATGCGCTCATCATGTTCAGCCGCGCCACGCGGTCGCCGCCATCACGCGTCGCGCGCTCGATATGACGCCACGCGCGCCACAATCCATCCAGCGCAATGCCGTCCGCGGGCGGATTGAAGGCGGGCGCGAGGAAGGTCTCCATGCAATGTGCGATGGCATCCATGCCCGTCGCCGCCGTCAAAACGCGCGGCAAGCCCAGCGTGAGTTCGGGATCGCAAATCGCCACACGCGGCACGACGTAAGGCGAGATCACGCCGACCTTGCGGCCATCGTCGAGAATCAGAATGGCGCCGCGCCCCACTTCGCTGCCGGTGCCCGCGGTCGTCGGCACGGCGATCACCGGGGCCGTCTTCGCCGTGATGTTCGCCGCGCCGCCTTCGATCACGGCGAAGCGCTGCAGCGGTCCTTCGTGCGTTGCGCAAACGGCGACGCCTTTGGCGAGGTCGATTGCCGAACCGCCGCCAACGGCGACGATGCCGTCGCACTCGCCCGCACGGTAGGCCGCCACAGCCTCGCGCACCGCCGCTTCGTTCGGATTGGACGGGGTGCCGTCGTAGATCGTTGCGAGCGCAACGCCTGCCAGCGCGCAAAGCACGCTATCGAGGCCCCCCGCCGCACGCACGCCCTTGTCCGTGACGATCAACGGCCGGCTGATGCCCACACGTTCGCATTCGTTCTTGAGCAAACGAATGGCGCCAAAATCGAACTGGATCTGCGTGACGTAGTTGATGAGGGACATAGGATTGAGCTTCAGTTATAGTGAATTCGACCGTTGCGGCAACAAGCGCTGACAACTGCAATTCGACTACCGCATTTCAGCCGCATAGTGCTATTGTTTTGGGCCAGTATAGGGAGACGCCCATTACGCGGTAATTGAGAAGATTTGATACAGCTATAACTTTTCCTCAACCCCATGACCCCGTCGCTCAATTCGATCATGTCATTGTCCAATAGAAACGGTTACAACGAGACAATAGATGCGGATACAGCCGATACAATCGGCCCGCAGAGCCTTATTGGGCGCGGTGTATCCGGAACTAACGACCGACGCTTAGAATGCGACCAAAAATCCCGCCCCACAAAAACAACGAAATGTCAATAGCGGTCGCAACCGCTTCTCCATCTGCTGCAGCGCAACCTTTCCGGTCAGAGCAGGAATCAGCGAACGTTATTACAGACGACAATTTCGTTATGGAAGCGCTCCGGCCACAGCTCCGGGTGTCGGTTGAACAGTTGGGTAGCAAATTCTCCGCCCCCGTGGCGGCACGCGCTCGCCAGCAGCTCGGGCGCTTCATATCTGGAAAGCGGTAGAACGCGCTCAGGAGTTTGCCTCGCATTTCCAAGATGTGCTGAACCGCTCGATATTGCCCGCGCGAGCTGACACAGCCGACCAACCCTCGCCGCAGCTGGGGTACATTACGAGAAGTAGAAGCTACGGCGCTCTATATCTTCGAACAGCTCCTGCGCAACAAGCCGGCACTCAGCCTTTTCGTCAATCAGAATCCGCTCATAGACGTTCTGTACGTCCACCGTCTCGTCGGCACCGACCAGATGCCACGGTGCGCCATAGTATGCCTTGAACACGAGAAGCGAAAAGGCCAAGGGGGTAAGCACACGATGTAGCGGCCACCGATTTTCGGAATGGAATCCGATATGAAGGTGTGAGCATGGGTGACGAAAGCGGACACGCTGGTCTGGAGCGTTCTCATAGCGCAGCATCGGAACGCCGCTGGACATGTCGTCGCCCGCCAGGATCGCTAAATAATCCTCGTGGCTGATCATCCCTGCTTCCACCAGTTCCCGGCGCTGCTTGAACTTGACGGTATCCTGGGCCTTCCCTGAAATAAAGGGATTGGGATAATAGGCGTAGCGAACGTAGTCTGGACGGTCGATACCGAACTGGAAGTACGAATAGTCCGACAGCAGGATGTTGTAGTGCGACAGACTGAGACCCGATAAGTACAGGTCACAATAAGTTGTCTCCTCTGACAACGCCAGATCGCGGAATTGCTCGTTCAACGGCAACGGCCCTGGGTTGGCAAAGTTCTCCGCCAGCCCCAGCTCGTCGGAAACGTCCCATGTCCGGATGATCCCGTTGACAACGCCGTCCCGATTCATTTGCCGTCCTCTGATGTCTGGTCAGGGACGTCTTCTTCGGTAAGCCCTGCTTCTTTGAGTCTCGCCAAATACTCGGCGCGCAGCCGCGAAGCCTTGATAGCGCGCTCGCTGAGGTCACGCTGGATGAGATTAATTTCCGCAAGATCTGGCATCGGGAATCGAAGCGCTGGGAAGTTCGAAATTGCTTTGTCAATTTCCGCAGCGATCGCACGAGCCGCAACCGAATATCCAGAAACCCGCAGCCACGCCTTCGTTCGAGTGAATGCGGCAAAGAGCTTGTTCCGGTCGGACCGTGACCTCAGAAACAGTGCGTCAACGCCAATTGCGAAGACCACCGCGGCTTCGTTCCCCTTTGCCCGGTATACCGTCGACATCGTTACCTTTCCAGGCATAGTAAAAGGCGGTTCGGAATACGGATCGGCGTGAATGTTGTTCGTCGCAACTCCCGCCCGGCTTAGCGCTGCGGACAGGAGTTTGAAGTAGTCACGCAAATATCGATCGTCGAGCGCGACAATGAGGATATCCTCCGGCTGCAGGCCGCCCTCCAGGAACTCACGGATGTTCGAGACGACCCAGTCAGTCTCTTCTACCATGTTCCCGGCCACGAAATGCTGGATCAACGGTGGCACATGGTCGCGTTCGAGCGACACCGGGCTATTCTCTTCCGGCCGCACGATTTCGATTGGCTTACCCACTTCAAAATCGGGCGTAGACACAGCGTAGCCGACGTCTTGCCAATGGTCCGGACTTTCGAGCAACTGAACGATATCCGAATAGATGCCGAAGCCTAACGCGTGCGCCGTAACAAGAACCTCGCGCTGGTTGCGATAGCACTTACTCAGCACCGTGTCGTTCGTCGCCCCTGGCGGCAGATTCTGACTCGCCCGGGCAAGCGAAATTCGCGGCGCACCATTTGCCATACCGAACAGCTGTTCCGGCGAGCGCATCGTGACATTGAGGATATTCTGCAACTCGTCGTACGCCCATACGATGTTCTTGCCGTCGCCTTCCCCGCGCGCGAGTTCGTAGCACAGCGCGTAGAACCCTTCCGGAAAATCCTGCCCTTCGTCGATCAGGATGTGATCGTAGAATGGCTCAATCGGCGTCCTGTCCAACAGGTCCGTACACGCAAAATGGAACGGATCCATATGAGCCGGTGCATGCGCCCGAGCGGAGGCAAACGTACGCGGCACCGTACCGGCCCGACGGCAGGCGTCGGCGTACGTTCCGTTTGTTTTTGAGCCACCCCATCCGTGTCGGATGTGGATGCGCTCCCAGTCAGGGTCGATTTCCTTGTAGTGCCGGTAGAATTTGGTGATCAGATTCTTGATGGATGAGCGCAGGCTTCGGGTAAAAAACGTTACGAGAATCTGGTCATCGGGGCGCGTCATGTGCAAATGCGCAGCTTTCATCGCGAGGATCACAGTCTTGCCGGAACCCGCCAACCCCCTGATCCGCTGAGGACCCTTGATGGTCACAAGCGCGGCCCGCCGCTGTTTCTGGTCGAAATTTGCGATCTCTGCTTCGAGCTGAGCCAATGCCGCAGCGACTGGCTGGGTCTCAGGATCCTCCACTGTGCGGCGGTTGGCTCGCGTCAGGGCCTTGGCACCCTCGAGTACCGAACGAGCTTCAGCGAGCAACAGCGGTGAGAGATCTGCTCCAGCAAGGTCAGCGAGAAGAGTGTCGAATGCATCGAACGATGCAATGACCTCGCATTCTGCCTCAGCAAAGTATCCGGCAGCGCGTGGGGAATTGCACAGAATCACCGGCGTAACGCGGAACGCGAGTTCAGATCTATTGGCGCGTAACGTGCGACTTTTGAGCAACCGGCCTATCAGCAGGCTGCAGAACTGACCAAGCGATTCGTCGACATTCAGTCGCTCGTGCTGCGCCATCCGGACCGCCTGCTCCTCTGTCACGAACCGGAATGCAATAATTCCATGCGCACGGGTAACGAGGAGCGCATCGGGCTTGTACGTGACAGTTTCATAGTCCGAGTACGTCGGAAAGTCGTAGTACAGCGCGCTTTCATCGAGGTCGAGGAGCCCAGCTTTCGCCTGAACGTAGGTCATAAAGTCGCGCGCAAGCGGATCACTGTTGAGGCGATCCGTCGTCACGAGGATATCGATTGCCATAAGAATCCTACCGTTCTTCGTTCGTTGGGTATGGAGGAGCCGCTTTCCGTGGGCTTAAGCGACGAATTCCCACACACGCGCTTCGCAACTTTCACCCATTGCGGCCGCGGGCTATTGCGAAAAGGCCATTGTGCGATATACGGCCGAAATTGTAACAGCGTTACGTCACCAAGCCTTTCGCCCCGGCGTCTCACTGATAGCGCGTTCAGGTGCGGCCCGGTAACACCGCACGTACAACGCAGGAGGGATGGAAGCATCAGACTCACTTACAATGCCGCGAGACGGAGTGCCGGTGCCGCAGATGCACGACTGGCCGGAACGGGCGCTGTTTTCCGACTCAAATTCGTGACGCTGATAACTTCACCAGACCGCCATTGCCCGAAGCTTTTGACCGGCCGCCGTACGAATGCAATGCTGGATTTCCGCCGCGACGAGCTGTTTCAGGGAAAACTGACCAGATAGCACCGCGTTCCACACGGGATGCCTATGAAAAGGGAAGCGATCGTACAGCGGAGGCAATTTTCGCCTGCACTGACATAACCGGTCTCGACGCGATGTTGTTCGGACAATATCACATCAAATGGCCGTGCTTGTTGCATTGGGATGTAGGCTACCGCTTGAAATTGCCCGTACTGAACGCCTGATCGAACTGCCGGGCTCGCTGCACCTCGTCGCCGTGAAGATAGGTCGACGTCGTTGAGATCGAGGCATGGCGGAGATTGTCACGGACCATGATGAGCTCGGCGCCGCGTGCCAGCGCGTGCGACGCGTGTGTGTGTCGCATCCAGTGCGGACTCGCGCGGCGCAGCTTCGCAGCCGTCGCTGGTTGCTCGTCCTGGATCACATCTGCGACCAGCACAAAGAACCGCCGAAGCACGCGCCACAGTCGCGTACTTTCGATGCCTGTACCATCCTCCTCGAGACTCGCGACGAGCGGCGTTGCCGGGTTCCAGCGCGCGGGCGTGACCGGTAATCGACGCTGCACGAGATACTGATCAAGCGAGGTGCGAGCGAGTGAAGGTAACGCCACCTTGCCCAGCTTGCCGCCCTTGCCGAGCACATGCAGCCAATGATTGCCGTGCTCGTCGCGGTGGATATCACCAAGCGTCGCGCCGACTAGCTCACTCGCCCGCAGGCCGGTCGAGTAGCCGAAATCCAGCAGGAACCGCAACCGTTGCGCGGCCGGGACGCTCCAGCCATATGACCACTCGAGTCCGTCGCCAAGCGTACGGATCAGCAGCCACTCGCCTTCTGAGAAGCCACGGGACACATCCATCCCCGCGCGCTGTCCATGGGCCTTGACCTTGACGCCGGCGAACGGGTTCGCGAGCACGTAGCGCTGCTCGATTAGCCAGCGACACAGCGCGGACAGGACGTTCAGGGCGTACGCCGCCGAGCGTGCCGACAGCGGACCCGTGAACGGTCGCCATTCGACACTATGCCGAGGCCGCGACGGTCCGATCCAACGCTCGTGTGGTGCCGGCCGGCGCAGGAAACCCCTGTAGGCAATCGCATCGTCTGTGTTGAGCGACGACAGCGCACGACCACGTTCGACGATCGCCCACAGGAGCAGGCGCTCTGCTTCCTTGCGGTATGCGCGCCGCGTAGCAGCCGATTCGTGCAGCGCCAGCCAGGACTGGATTGCCTCGTAGTCATTCGAGGCGTTCAGCAGACAGGCCGCCTGAGGCGCCCGGAACTGCCCCTGCGAACCATCAACAGCGTGCGGCACGCGCAGTTGCTCCCACGGCACGATGTTGCCGGATGGCGCCGCGGCAATCAGCGCCCTCGCCCGTTCGGTAAGAGCCGGATGGGCCGCGAAGAACGCCTCAATGCGGCGCGCGCCCGCGACGCCGAGTCCGGCAATTGCCGTCCACCAGCGACGTCGCCGCGGAATCCGCACAGTCAGGTCGGCCAGCGTCCGGATTCCGTGCGCGTGGAGCGCCGAAACTATGCGCGGCGGCAACCACAATTCGAGGGCGTCGGTGATCAACGGCGTCAGCATGGGCAGGCTGCGCAGCGTTTCGATTGTGCGGGCTACCTCTTCGGCCGACGTTTTCGACGGGTGTTCAGCGAAAACGGCAGCCAGATCCTCGCGGTGACGCTGTACGGCGAACGCGGCGAGTTGCCGGCGGATGCGGCCCAGGATGGCGCGCGACGACGCACCCACCTCCTTCCGATCGCCCAGATAACGGGCGACGGCCGTGCGCGCGCCCAAGCCCGAGTACCAGCTACGCAGGGCGGCAAGCTCGGCTTCGTCAGGGAAGTCGGAGCCGGTGTCGTCGGAGAGGGCGTCGCGCGTTTTCATCTCCGCCAGTTTAGGCCAGACTCGATGGAGGGCTGATAAGAAAATTTATCTGCCCATATGCATCTAAATATTGACGTATTCCTTTCAATCGTTACCCACACTCTTACCATCACCGTGCACGTCAGGCAAGGCGTCCTGCAGTGCAGGCACGGTCGTACAATCGACCGTATCGCGTCGCCGGTGAAGGACGGCTGGCGGGAGCCAGTCCGCGTTTTCCGCAATAATCGGTGCGGGCACTACGAACTCCGGCAGGGCGCGCGATTCCGCGCGCCCTGCCCGGCCAACGGGAGCGAGTTCGATGAACCACTTGACGGCCTACACCGATACCGATCAGCTCAACCAGCTTATAGGGAACGATCTGGAAGCGGGTCGACCTGGCGGGCTGAAGGAAAATCTGTATCTCGGCAATGAAGTCACGCTGGGCTTGACCACGAACAACCTGACGCTCTTGTCCAGCCAGCAGTACCCTTACACCGCGCTCGGGCCCATCGGGCTAGTGAAATTGCGAGACCAGCCCCAACCGAGTGTGGTCACGCAGATCCTGAATCGCCACACGGTCAATCCGACCAACCGTAGCGCCAGCCAGCTCGTTCTACTAGATACGCAAGCCCAGACGGAGATTGAGCAAGCGCTGCGGAGGGACGCGCGCCATACCGGGGGCACTACGGTCGCTCATTCGCTATTCGATTCCGCCGACCAGGACGTGCAGTGGATTCTCACGCATCGTTTCGAGACGTTGGCAGCGATTACCGACGTACAGCAATATCGTTGGGTTCGCCCGAATGCAACGGAGGCGTGGGGGCACTATCAGGCGCTTGGCAAAGACCCACCGACACGCGAGGCGGTGCGCGGCTGGCTGTATGGTCAAGACCACAGCGTGGGATGGGGCCGATTCAAGCGAAACGACACCAAATCGGGAAACCGGCTTAGCAGCCACTACACGAATCTGGGTGCCGGCCTGGACATCGAGCAGGCCAGAACAGCGGCCCGTGGCGAATATGCTGCCAGCAAGCTCCTGATCACCGCCTACGGGCCGAACTACCAGATGAAGATGGGGAAGTCTGTTGGCGGCGGTCGTCCGAACGGGATCGACCAGATCTGGGTCAAACGCGACATGCAGACGGGCAACGTGCTGGAGTATCTGATCATCGAAGCGAAAGGAAGCGTCAACGCAACACTGGGTCATCCCGGCACCGGTCAGCAGATGTCACCTAGGTGGTTGTTCTGGTGTTTAGTCAGGATGGCCGCGGGGCACGGAAGCTATATCGATGCTCAAACCAGTCGGGAACTGCCCAAAAAAATACTCACTTCATTGATCAACCACAATGGAATTCCCGTGAGAGGCGTTGTATTTCACTCGCTGTACGGCTCGCAAAACGAAAGCAAGGTCGTGGAGATGACCGATCTTGGGCTCTACAGCTTCGTCACCGCCTTCGAAAACGCAACGGCGGGTGTGCAGCGTTTCCATAGCGCGCCGACGCAGGAGTTCATCGCGTTCCAGTGAACAGCTGCAGTTTTCGACGTTCACCTTCACAGCGAACAGTCAGAGTGTGCTCCAGCGACTCAGCCAAACCTGCTTCAATGGTGGCGACTGCTTTCTGCGACGGCAACCGCGATGGATCTCGCAGGAATGCGCGAGCACGCAGGTGAAATTTGAGGACGAGTGATTCGGATAGTGGCGCCAAGGGACTAGGTAGCGCACGCACCGGGAAGCCCAGCGCGGTCTCGCCCTTCAAGCCCACTCGAAGCTGCTCCCTGCGGATCGGCGAACAGCCAATCAAAGCCTCATCGACATTCACGCGACGGTGACGGCGAGCTCGGATCCAGCGAAACTGGGACCGAGTCCGCCTGAATCGCCACCAAGCACTTGCCTAGTACAACATCCCTCAAATAGCTTTAATAATTATCGGGCTGCAAATAAGGCTGTAGGAGCGTGACGACGACCTCGGCCATCTCGTCGAGTGAGCCTGTGCCCGGCAGCGGTTCCCATCGGCCGGTGTGGCTGCGAAAGGCGGCACTATAGCGACTGCGGCCGAGCTCGGTAAGGCGCGCCACAACAGTTGGTTCCTCACCATCGAGACGTTTGATCAGCAGGTGCCGCCCGTAGGCTTGTGTGACGATCTGCTCATGGCCGAGCAAGCTGCGCAGTTGACGCTGAAGTTCAGTCGCGTAATGCTTAGTGGGGATGGCTGGCATGTCTGTCTCTCGATTACGATGTGCCCGTTTGCAACGGATAGCCCCGGAAAGTCCATTTGAAGGGGCGTGCTGCCTGATTATGCTCGTGCATAAACTGCTCGGTGCGCTCGCGCAGGTGCGCGGTGCCGGTATGACTGGCATGGCGTAGCACCCGACGCGTATAGCGGGCAAACCACAGTTCGATCTGATTGACCCAGCTCGCGTGCAGCGGGGTGAAGTGGAAGTGAAACCGCTGATCATGCCGCTCGTTGAACGCCTGCCAGACGGCCTGAGCGCGATGCGTATTGAGGTTGTCCCAAATCACGTGCACCTGTTTGCCCGCGTGCGCAGCCGCCACGCGCTCCATGAAGGCGACCAGGTCGCCCTGGGTGCGCCGCTCGCGGCAGTCTGCCAGCACCTGACCGGTATGCACATCAAGCGCGGCAATCAGCGCCTGAGTGCCGTGCCGGATATATTCAAACTCCCGACGACGCAGCCGTCCCGGTGCCGGCGCGCGACCCGGGTGCTTGCGCTCGATGGCTTGAATGCCCGTCTTCTCGTCGATGCTGAGCACCACCGCGTTTTTGGGCGCCTTGCGGTACAGCTTGCAAATCACATTGACCTTCTCGCGAAAGGCCGGGTCGGGACTGTGTAGCCATTGCTGGACCCGGTGCGGTCGAACGTCGCCAGCCTGCAGAATGCGCTGCACATGGCTGCGGCTGATCTGTTCGACAATGCCACGCTCGATCGCGCGCTCCACTATCTCGTCCAGTGTCGGCGTAACCCGTCCTTCGGGTTCGTGTGCTTCACATGCCAACGCAATCAACTGCAGTCGCGTTTCTTGCGTGATGCGTGGCGGACGACCGCTACGCTCACCCTCGCGCAGGCCCTGCGCACCATGCTGTGCGATGCGCTTGCGCCACGCGCAGACCGTCTGCACCGACACACGCAGTTCTCGAGCAATCACCGTATCGGACGTCCTTCGTGCGCCCACAGCGCGATGCGCGCCCGCATCACATCTCGCTGAGTCGCGGTCTTCCGCTCGATCAGCGACAGCAGTTCTTCTCGTTCTTTCTTCGCCAACTTCACTGGCGTTGCATGACGACCTTGGCTCATCTCGAAATGATAGCCAAGACAATTATTTAATCAAGCTATTTACGGGATGTCGTACTAGTTGATTACCGGACTCGGTATCACCTTACTGACACAAAATACTAGTGAAGTGGACCGTTACCCTTGCTGAACGAGCCGAGCCAATCGCCCGCGCCAGTGAAAACAGAGGAACTGCGCCCTGCTTCCAACCCGATCCGCCCCCCCCTCTCTGCCTGCCAGTCCATAAATCCGGGCGACAGGCGCAGCGCCGCTTGCGGAAAGATGTTTTTGGCCGTGCCAATTCGTGACGCGTTGGGATGGCGGTTGGAGAGACAGACAAAAAGTCCTGCTGCGCCAAATTTCCTCCGAGCACGTCCTACAAGCTTGCTGAAGCTGTCTTTCGAGTTCCGGTCTTCTGATTCGCTCGCAAAAAAACATCTTTCCTTTTGTATGCGAGGGACAAGCTGGGTCAACCCTTCTAGTATCGCCTCTCCCTCGATGCCCCCGGCGACAATGCACAGTGGTTCTCCGGATCCTACAGACTTGTCAAAAAAATCGACCACGCGCGCGTACTGATAAGGCTCCTCGCGAATCAACTCGCCAGGCGGAGGTGCCTCAATAACACGTGTGCGCTCGATGCGATCTCGATGAATCAACGTGCTGGACCAGCTCTTCCTTGAGAGACTTTGATCCGGCGGCGGAGGCTCGTCAAACACGAAGTCATACACCTTCGCGTAAAGGTGCCTCCTCCCAACCAAGCTAGGACTTAGCTGCATCAGGGCACGCGACAGATTCTGACGTACTCCAAAATATACCAATTTTTCACTCACAACAAAGCCGTAGACAACCCTGTCATTTATGTCAACAGAAATATTCTCTTCAAAACTAGCCCTCGAAATCTCAGGAACATTGTCGGGGTGTACCGGCTCAAAACCCGTCACCTGCTTTTCGTCGGCTAACTGTCGATACCAGACATCATCCTTGAGAAACATCGGCGTCACAAATGATGGAACGGTGGGAATAATTTCTGCATAACCGGCAAGTAGGAATCGACGATTCTTCATAGGAATGCGCTCCGACTAGCATTGATCGCCTTGGCTTCCACTTCGAGAGAACCAAGATGGTCCGACGCCTTCCTGATTGGATTGAGAATATATGGCTTTACGTCGATTCCAGTTCTTTCTGTTAACTTGACCTCATTCAGTGCGTCCACAAACTCTTCCGGGACGATGAGTGAATGAACGAATTCGCTCCTGAAAGGAATCGGACTCGCTAGGCTCATTTCGACTGCAAGCCTTCTGTCATCTGCATTTTCAATGCCAACATCGCCCAAAATTTCACAGAGTGTGTCGACCACCGGCCTGAGCGAAAGGTTTCCTGATGGAGCCGAAACCTTCATCCGCCAGTACGCCTCGTTCGAGCCGTAGAACGCCTTTACGAATCGCCTTACTCGGCGAGGATCTGTCTGGAGCGAAAAGTAGTCAATCGGCATATGTGCCGGCAGCCATGCGTCGTATCTGCCGTTCAGATACGCCCCCGAATCAAATGGAAATATCGTTCTGACTAACTTCTCAACGGACGCGTTCAACAAAATCACCATCGGGGCCCTGGCGCTATTTCGCGTAGACGCCTCCGACGAGTCTCTGTACGCTGGGCGACCGTAGAACGCATAGACAAGGAACTGATGGAAATGCTCACATTCCCGCTTCGCGGCTATTTCGCCGCTATCCAGGATCAAATTTAGCCGCCAGCCATTCGTGACGTGCGCCCAGAGCAGCGGCCGCTTGACTTCTTCCTGTTCATCAAGCCACTCGTGTAATGGAACCATGCGCACTAGACCTGCTCTCGGCGGCGGCGCGTCAGGCGCAATTGGTAGATCGAGCGGCAACACTGCAGGCGCAGGGACTTGTGACAGGTCATCGCCCACCGCCGTCAAGTCTTTTCCTTCCCGACGGGAAGACGTTTTTCGCGGTTTCTTAGCGGGCATCGCTCACCTCCAGACAGGATGACTGCCCCAAAAAAGCGGACGCGATATTCGACTATACCCAACTTCCCTCGCGGGCGTGCCCCTAAAATCGCTTACACGCCTCGCCTCAGGTAGAAATCAGCTGTCAGCGCGACATCCAAGACTTCATGGTTTCTCAGTCTCCGTGTTAGTGGCGTGTCGCTAGGTCGCCCCAATGTTCCTAACACGTTGTAAGCTCATCATACGTGCGGTAGCGCACACCTGCCACGCATGAATATCGCTAAGCTCATACGCAATGGTCTAGCCATCAACAATATAATTATTTAGTAATACGATGTATGAGATTTGTATTTTAATAACTGCGTCGCAGCCGACGATATCCTGGATGAGCGCGAAAATGTTCTGAAACGAAGCGGAGCGTCGAAATGAACAAGAAAAATACTTCGGCTGTCGCAGTGTCCATGGCTTCTGCCGCATCTCTATTGTGTGCGGGTTGCGGTACAGGAATCAACGTGACGCACGTTACAACGGATCCGGCGGCGTTGACAGGCGTTCCTTGGACACTTTCGATGACGCAGTTCACCGTAGTGGTCTCACGCGAAGTCACCGGATGCACTGGTACCCTCGAAGGCAAGGTGACTGTTCAGATTACGCCGGGGCGAGCGCCGGATCCAGATCAACGGTATTTACTCGATTCCACCGGATGGTTTTCGACTAGCGACATAACGTCCAATCTGGCCTCCGACGGGAGCAATACCGGACTTAATGCGTCATCAGAAGACGAGACAGGGAAAATCCTGGCTAGTGTGGCAACAACTGTGGCACAGATAGTAATTGGGGCCGCGGTCAAGGCTCCGACTGGAGGGGGCGCCCAGATACAAGGCGGTGGGGGTGCGGAGAAAACTGCGCAATTAGGGTGTTCCGATGCCGTATTAAAAGCCTTCGCAAAACTCCGACCTCCACATCAAATTAGCCTCCAAAAACGCGTAACCGAAGAGACAAAGACACTATCTCAAGCGACTGATAAGGTCACATTGCTCACGGCGCAAGCGGACAAGGACGCGTCATATAAGAAACCTTTGGCCAAAGCCCTAGGGATGCAGGACGCTGCTCAGCAAAAACTCACTGCGGACCAAAATGAATTGGCCGCAAATCGAAAAGTCGTGACAGAAACGCAGACGTTGGTATGGCCTTCTGATGGGACGCAATACAAGGCCGACAATGTCAATCATCTTCTGCCCGATACACTCACACATTGGATCAGCGATTTCAACGCTGAAAATCCGCCTGACACACACCGATTTGACGTGTCTCTTGCCATTTACGTCCCGATGCCCGGTGGGAATTGGGCTGTCGCTAAAGAGCAGTCTAGGGCGGATACGTCAATTGGGATACCCGTTAGAACTACGGCACCAGGGCGACTCCTAGTCTGCGCTGGGCAGACGCCGTGCCCATCAGATCTACCTAATACGTGGGTGGCCGACAAACACCAGGCTGTGAAGGATCAACCCATGCTGCAACTAGGGCAAATGTACAACGTGAGAGCGGCGGGGGGCACATTCAAATCCGAGGGTGCAGTAATCGCACTAGATTCTAACGGTGCACCGAGTTCAATACAGGTCACCGAGAAGGCTGCCGCTGCAGCGGTTGCTGCCAGCTCAGCCGCAGCCGCCGCGACGACCGCGGCTGGCATACCGAATGCGATAGCCGCCGCTCGGCTCACGCAGGCACAGGCGGAGTCCGCGCAGATTGCCGCGGATACAGCCAAGATCACCTACCAAGCAAACCTGCCCACGGCCGCTCAAACGGCACGCGACCAAGCACAAACCGCCGCGGACAACGCGAAGATTGCACTCGCTTCAGCACAGGCCAATGCACGGAATGCAGGCCCGGCAGCAGCGCTTGCAGCGCAGGCAAGTCTACTCAACTCACAGAACGCTCTCAGAGCGCTGGAGGCCGGAGAGCCGAACGTCGAGCAAGAAGATGCACTGAGCGCGCAAACGACCTTGGATCTTGCACAGGCCGCTCAGATTAATGCCCAAGTGTCGCTGACGAAGGCGCGCTCTCTTTTGCCCTGAGCGCACGCCAATCCGATTCAAGACACTGTACTCGCCCCAAAGGGAAATCCTTGCTTAAGGAGGACGGATATGAACATGACGGTCCCCAGCTTTCTTGGCCCAGTTGTCCCGCTGACCCTGACGCCGTCGCCAGCGGTGGCAGGTGCGTCTGCTACCGGCGCACCTGCGGGTGGAGCGGCGCCAAATGCGCTCGCGTTCCAGATGGAGCCACAGCAGCAAACCGAGTGGTGCTGGGCTGCAACAGCCGCAAGCGTTGCGACATTCTATGCAAAAAGGGAAGTCCAAACGCAATGCCAGATCGCCTCGGCATGTCTCAACGACCTGCCCTGTTGCAGCGCCCCTCTGCCGACGGGTTGCAACACAACGCATGCACTGGAGCCGGCCCTCGAGGTTATCGGCCATTACGTCTCGGATGCGCAACAAACGCCGTTTCAGCCGACAGCTTTAGAGAACGAACTCAACGAACAGCACCCCGTTTGCTGCCATATCCAATGGACAGACGGGTCCGGGCATTTCAATGCAATTTACGGATACGATCCTAGCGTCGGCGACGTCGACGTCGGGGATCCCTACTACGGCGATCAGACAATCCCATATACGACACTCGCTGACGACTATCACTCGGGTGGAAATTGGGACTACTATTATCTGACTCACTGAGGTGACATATGACGCTGACTGTACCCACTGAACCTGTTGGCGGTCGCGACATCGTTCAAAGCGAGCTTGCCCGGCGCTCGCACCGGTCGAACACCATCGCTGCACTGCGTGGAACACCATCGACAACGGCACCGCTTCCTTTTTACACATTGACAAGACATGATTTCACGCTAGCAGACCCGCTATCCGCTGCAAAGCAAGTCGGCTGGCGTTATCTTATTGTGGATGGTGAAGCGCCTGGAGTAGTAATGGTCTCCACGCGAAAAGGGCACTTTGAGTTCGCCGGCATAGCATCTGGCCCTCTCCCTCAACGCCTCTACGAGGCTGTCACACTCGCAAATCGAGCGTTGGGCACAGATCCGATAACCTATGAAGTGCGGTTGCTCGATCTACCTTCAATGCGCGCGTTCGCGGTATGGCTGAACGGTGCGTCGAGTCAATTCATTTCCCTAATGGAAGGCCAGCCTCCAGGTTCGGCCGCTCTCCGGATCGAAACAGGCGCCGACTTCATCGGACGGTTAAAGACTCGTAAAGTCTCTCCGTCCAACCCGACAGCAACGAACGCTCACCCGACCAATTGATAGAGCCTCTTGCATGAAGCGACTCAGTGGAGTACGCGCCTTCCTAAGTTCGGGAGGCCTTTCACTTTTGCGAGCCAAATGCTGAAATTGCCTTTTGGACTTGGTTAAAACCGTAAGGGACGAACAAGGCGACTCCAGCAAAAAGAATCTTCATCATGTCCATCGCGTTCTGAGCATCGCCAAAGTAGGCATAGCGCCACATCGCAACGGAGCCAAACCCGAGGAACATAAAAAGGATAACAACCATTCCGAATATTGCAATGACGCGGCTTGTACTTCCTGTAAGCTCTGAATAATCAGATGGTTCGAAGGAAGTGGTTTCGGAAGCGGTAGTTCCGTCCGGGTTTTTCAGGACTGTTGTGGTAGGTTCGGGGGGCGGCTTGCTTACAATTGCCTCATCCGACAACGCTTTTGCCCAAGACCAAGCGGAATCCTGATTGAGCAAACGCCATAGCCTAAATAGACAGAAAACAGTGACTATGTATGTAGCGCCGATGATCACGGGAACAAAAATGTCCGTATTGCCGGGTGCGGCTTTCGGCGGAGGCGTGTCGCTCCACGCGCTCGAGCTCACAATCAACAGGAGAGCAACGACTAACCGGGCCATTTTATTCCCCTCATTCTTTGGTATGTCGCCAGCTGTGTAGGGAGTGTAGTTGAAAATCTTGCCGTTTCAAGATTGCAAATAGTGGCCCTCCGAATCTTATCGGCGCGCTCGGCGCGGACCAGCAATCGAAAACAGGTCCGCCGCTTTGAGTCAGCACTGTTCGAGCCTACTTCTCCAACGAGCACAAATCCCTGAACAGGGTGGCCGAATTCCGGCTCGCCCGGTTAAAAAGATGCGCGCAAGCGAGAGGTTTTCGTCCTTCTCTCGACTACGCTAACCGGCCACTCATGGCCTCAGGGCGTGCCTATACTGGTTTCCACTCAACCAGCGAAAGGCGCCTGCGCACCCGAAGCGCATCGCGTCCCTCAGACGAACATAGTATGCAGACCAACACGACTCCCAACCTCCTCTCGGCCACGGCAGACGCTATTTACCAATACATGGTCGACTGCAGGTTCGACATCTCTCACATGAATTCGATGAGCCTCTCGATGGCAATCGAGTACGTCTACCAGCCGCACCCCCGCTTCTGGCGTGACTTTGATGTCAAAGACGTCTCAACCGCAATGACGAAGCTTTTCCCCAACTGGGAGACCGTCCTCGAAGATGGCGTGAAGAAACGCTTGTTCCACGATATCGCAGTGATGCTCCTCACGAATGCATTCGACGAGGCGAACGCGGAGCTGCTGCTGGCTCTGCCAATGGAAGACCGGCCCACTGACGCAGTCTCCGCTTTCGTCTGGATTTGCGCCGAGTTGCAACGAAATGGTCGCAAGAACGAACTCGCACACGCGCGTCGAGACGGCGACAGGAGTGGAGCGCATGCCCTTGAGACCATGCGCGTTCTGCTGGGAAAGATCGATGGAGAGACCACCGCCAGGACAGGAACACTTGTAGCCCACACCTACCGCGATGCCGTCATGGCACGGAATCGCGAGAATGCGCGTCAAGCCTCGAAGCGCTAAATGGTGGCGGCAGATTTCAGGCGCTCAATGGCACGTGCCGCAAAGCGGAGCACGCAATCAAACGGGAGTTTTCGGCGCAACCGATGTCCAAGCAAGCTCAAGAAGAACGTTGAGCGGCATGTGGACTATCGTTGCGAAGGTATAGCGCGATGACTTGCTGGAGCGTTACGCTGATCGATCCGACACGTGAGCCGGGCCGTAGCCTAGCCGGCGTAACAGTTGACTCTCGATCCATCTCCGAGGTTGTTTTTTCTTGACAGGGGTGTTGTTCGATTCTCGCTCCGCATCCAAGAGACGTCATCGAAGCGGCACCCGTCGTCGGCTGCCACTTGCGCAGTCATGTTTGCGTTACCTCGGGGCCTGGTGTCGACCTGATTTTTCCTCAGAACCGTCTCGTCATAATTGTCGCAATTCTGCCGATTAGAGGGGGAAACGGGCCTTAAGCGGCAGAATTACCACAACTATGCGGAAACCCTCCGAGGCGCTTCGTGCCATACTGGTCTAGCCGCGACCGACACAACAAGGTCTTCCACCGAACCACCTTACGGCTGTGCTATCCTGGTGGCGTACGACTTGCACGCGCCGCGAAAGACAGAGCGCGAAGCTGAGAATTGTAGTGGTCTAATTTCCTCGGACAGGTCGATAGGAGGACAATCCTGAATCGACGAGGAAAAAGAGCAAGATGACAAGAAGGCGCCGACAATTTGATGCCAGCTTCAAGCTGGAAGTAGTACGGATGGTGCGAGACCAGGGGCTATCGGTTAGCGAAGTGTGCCGGTCGATGGACCTTGTTGAGACAGCCGTGCGCCGCTGGGTGGCGCAGTACGATGCGGAGCGTGCTGGTGGCCCCGGCGAGGGCAAGCCGCTGACGGCTGAGCAGCAGCGTATCCGGCAACTCGAGGCGGAAAACCGGCAATTGCGCGAGGACAACGCGCTGTTAAAAAAAGCATCGGCCTTCTTTGCCCGGGAACTGAAGTGATTTACCGCATGGTGACTCATTTGCAACAGGAGGCCATATCGGTCAGTCACGCCTGCCGGGTTTTGCAGGTGAGCCGCTCTGGCTACTATGCGCACCGGAGCACCGGGCCGAGCGCGAAAAGGCTGCAGGAACAGACACACGTCAAGGCAGCATTCGCCGCGAGCGGCGCGAGCTATGGTAGCCGCCGCGTCATGCATGCGCTTCGGGACCAAGGGCTACGAATCGGTCGTTACCGGGTGCGGACGGTGATGCGAGAAGCGGGCCTGCGCACGAGCTGGAAGCGCAAGTTCGTCTCGACGACCGATAGCAGGCATACGCTACCGGTGGCACCGAACGTGCTCGATAGGCAGTTTGACGTGGCCGAGCGCAATCGCGCGTGGGTTTCGGACATCACTTATATCCGCACGGGGCAAGGCTGGCTCTATCTGGCAGTCGTTCTGGACCTGTACTCACGCAGGGTCGTCGGCTGGTCAATGGCACCAACCATGCCGGCTGAACTGGTCATGTCGGCGTTGACCATGGCGCTGCAGCAGCGTCGGCCGGCACCGGGACTGGTTCTGCATTCGGATAGGGGCAGCCAGTATGCAAGCGAGGACTACCAGGCCTTGCTGAAGCAGCATCACGTGGTTTGCAGCATGAGCCGCAAGGGAAATTGTTGGGACAACTCGGTGATGGAGAGATTCTTCCTGAACCTCAAGATGGAGCGTGTGTGGCAGCGTCAGTACGCCAATCATGATGAGGCTCGGCGCGATATCAACCAGTACATCGTCGCTTTCTACAATCCGGTGCGCTTGCACTCCACACTGGGTTATCTGTCGCCCGCCGCCTACGAGGCGAAACCGACAGCGAAAGAACCTATCTGCCTGTCCGAAATTAGTTGACCACTACAAATATCCAAAATGGACGAAAGAAAGCGCGAAAGCATAGTCGCCTACCTGCGCCGCAGGATGGCCGAATTCGGAATCAAACCGGAAGACGTCGCCACCTCTATTGCGGCGGACCAGGAGCGGTTGAAAGCAGTGCGTTACCGCGACGCCGCAGGCCACACGTGGGACGGCAACGGCGACACTCCGCAGTGGGTTTTGCAAGCGACCAGCGCGGGCCAGTCACTGGAGCATTTCGCGATTGGCGGCGCCTCTGAACCAGAGAAGCCTAAGCGCGCCACCGTCAACTGGCGCAACGACCCGTTTGCGGGAACCCGGCTCGCGACGAGCAAAACAGATCGGCTCATCCCCGCCTGAGAGATCCGCGCGCCACGTCCTTCATCTATTTCTCGAAGCCACTGCGTGGCCATATTTCCGCGACGGGTGCTTCGATCCCAAAGTATTCGCGATAGGAGTCGCAGAACACCTTGTCGACGGTTTCCTCGGGAAGATCAGCGCCCATAATCCTCTGGAGCAGTTCCACAGTCGCGACCGCTGCGAGGATGACGTCCGAAATTGCGCGTGGCTTATTGTTCATAGAATGAGATATCGGCCTCCCGTTGGCTAACTTGACCCCGTAGATTGCGAGATCAAAGGCCCATTCAGCAGGTTTTTCCAATCTTTGGAACCTCGCGTTCTCCGCAGCCTCCGCGCCCTCGCAGGACTTGCCGCACGTATCGGGAAAGCTTAGCGCCGGGCACGTGTGTTAGGCAGAACCTGCTACTCCGCAGATGCCTAGCGTCGTCGCCGCCGGCTCGACAACATCCTTCGCCGCGGTCGACGCCTAGCCCGCTTCGCTTACGGCGGGGACAAGCCTCCATCCTCGTCGAGAGCGCGGTTGACTCTCAGACGCGCAACGGCGCAACCTTGGGGGCACGCACTTCTGGAGTTGGTTATGCCGAAAGCCGCCTCAAAGCCGAATCCAACGCAAGCCTCAGTACCGGCTCGCTTGAAAGGCGTAATTGATAGCGCGGCGGGAGTCCATCATGCGTGCAGAAGGCACCTGCAGCGCGCACAAAGCGCTTGATGGCTCACGCTTAAGGAAGCATGACCAGAGGAAGAATGATCTGTCCGGTGTGTTCGGTAACGAATAGCCCGACACGTGTCACGCGTTTGACTGTCAGCAAGAGGTTGAGTTGCCCCTGCACTTGCGGAGGTGTCAGACTCATGACATACGTTCCTGCAAAGAGGCCGAGTGCATTTCCAGGCAATGCCTCCTCCATATTGGCGACGACAACGGGAATCGTGCTCAAGAGCGTAACCATCGATACGTTGAACGATTCCTGGGACAATCCCGTCACTGGGGCCCCGGTTGCCTGTTCACGCACGCGCGCGATGATGACCGGAAAAAACGGGTCGGCGTCACTTCCATACCATTGGGCCGCTGCGGTTACGAGGTAGTCTTCGACAGTATCTACGGGTCGGGGACCAGTGACCATATCTGCTCCTTCGAAATGCAAGTGAATAATGTCTTTACCGAGAGGCGATGCTCTGGGGTCCCTTCCACCCGATTGTTCCGGCCTTCCCATGTTGCCGCCAACGCGCGGCGCGAAGAAATCGGGCTAACCCACAATAGGAGGCTCGAGATGCCTCGTCAAGGAATAGGTCCGAGCAGGCGGAGCAAGAAGGGAGAGCAACTCAACAGAAACAGCGAGCGGAAATCGTAGCTGTCAACAACGTTATGCAACGACAAGGCATGTCGGCGACCTCGCAGAGATCCGTTTTGACAATTGGTAGCCAGAGGCTATAACGATCCAGTGGCCAACAGGATTTGGGTGAACGCAATGAGCGATCCCTGTGCAACGTTAACTCGGGTGTTTGAATTCGCAAACGGAGTTGGCAGTTTGGTCGGTGACCGTCCCGACGTGGTGTTGGACATCGCTTTATCCACCAACGGATACCCCGGCAACACCAATCCCAATCAGGTCGGCCCTCAAGTGGAACCTCGATACATCGGCTACGCTTGGGGTCCGCTGAGATACCTTCCGGCTGGCTGGACTGAGGTGCACTTTAACAATATCAACCTTGAGGTTTACCATCCGGCCCAGTTCACTGGACAGCTTCAGTATTCGTACGCTGAGGTTGTAGGGGGCGGAGGGACCAGCGCAAGTCCCGAAAGCGAGGCTGCGTGGCTTAACGCTGTACCGATGACGATGACAATCATCGGCCCGAGCTTGTCTCTCAACGCAGGCTATTCGCTCTCACTTCAATCGACATCGCTTGAAGGTTCATGTGCGCTGCAGTGTTCGGAAGGCGGAAACCTGCTTTCTGGAATTCTCGACGGAGTCCTGGTTTCCATCAGCTTTGCCTACATAGCGCCCCTCTGAATTCGGCCAACGAATCCCACTGGCACCGGATCGCGTGTGGCTTCTGCACGTGGCAGGCCTTCGCTCTAGGCTCGGCCTATCGCTGTGCCGGCCAACTCAACCCTCACTGGGACCGAAGCTCGGTCCTCCACAACGTAAACTATTCGCGAATCAGAAATCGGTCGCGATTCTTAGCATCTTTGATCCAGTTTGGCGCCCTGCCCCTACCTGACCACGTAGCCCCGGTCGCAGGATCGCGATACTTCGCGGGCGACGCTCCGCGCGAAAGCCTCGATCTGCCTCGGCGATTACCAAAAATGTCCCTCACCGTATATCCGAACTCGGCCACCTTTATACGGATATCGGCGAGAACCGCGTCGTATTCCTTCCGACGTGCGGCGGCTGCCTGGCTTTCGAGTTCCGCAAGCTGCGCTTTCAGTTCCTTGTACGTTGCCACGAACGTCTCCCGCTTATGAACTACGCGCGTTCATCATACTGACTTTCGTAGGACGCTGACCGGAACCGGGATGGATGCCAATACGCGGCTGCGCGCACGTTCAAGCTTACGGCATTCCCATTCTGGCAAGCGCGTTTCGGATCAGCCCTAAAGGGCCTCCGCGCCGCAGCCCACGTCACACTCCCTTGCGGCCTGAACACACATCCTCATCCAGAGTTCAGTTGACTCTCCGAAGTGCATCAGCGCAAACTTGTGGGCGTGTACCCTAGGAGCTGGCTATGCCGAAAGCTGCGTCGAAGCCGAGACCGACACAAACCTCAGTGTCGGCGCGTTTGAAAGACGTGATTGGCAGCGCGGCGGGCGCCATCATGCGTGCGGAAGGCATAGACCAAGTGCTCGACGCTCCCGACGAAGTAGTCGGCGCTAAGCTCAAGAAGGAGGTCAAGTGGTTGCGTCGCAAACTCAGTCTTGACCGAAAGCCACCGAAGGGAAAGCCGACAGTCCAGAGTGCGTAAGTCAGTACCGACTGCCTCCGAGAGAGTGGCACCCAGCCGGTGATATCTGGGACATGTTCGCTAACCATGCGTATGCGATACGCCGCACATGAGATGCTGCCTCACCCAATAACGCGTTGGTGGAGACTTCGTGCGCGCCGCTGCAGCTTGCTGGAAAGACCTCGTAAGAGAAGGAGAAATCAAATTTTCTATAACAGGCAACGCACGCAAGCTCGCCTTGACTACCCGTCACCTGTAGCATTCACGAGGCGATACTATCTGAATCAGGTCGCCGCTTAACCCGTTGGCGTCCACGCGTTCCGACCGACCTCAGTATCTGGCGGTCACGCTGGACCTGTTCAACCGCGAGGTCGTGAGCGTGTCCGTCAAGCCACGCATGACGGACGAGCTCGTGACCGATACGCTGACGATGGCATGGTTCCGTCGCCGCCCTCGACGGAACGCTTCTTCAACGGCCTGAAAACCGAGCGGGGCACGAGATATCGCACGCATCACGAAGCCGTATCGGACTTGTTCGAATACATCGAAGCGTTATAACCGCAGTCGTCGTCGTCATTCATCGCTTGGTTTCATGTCACGAACTCAGTTCACGCAAGACTGGCTTGCCGCTCAGCGGAGAAAGGATACGGGTGCATAACTTGAGGCCTCTGGAAGGCGCAACACCGAGGGAACCTCAGTGTTGCGAAATCGCGCGCTTACAAATAAATCACTGCCCGATCAGCACCCTCCTCACCTAGAATCGATGCTGTATTCCCACCATCACGCCGACCTGATTCTTTCCGGTAACAACCGTCCCACCAGCTGCCACCGGTGCATTGCCTAGGTCGCTATTGATCATGTAGCCGATCGACGAATATACGGTCGTCGTTTTTGAGAGAAAGTAGTTCACTCGGCCGATCAGAAGAGTCGAATCGGAGTGCGAGCGCAAGATGTATCGAACGACCTGCGCGTCCGTTGAAAAAATCGGAGTGAAATAGTAGTTTCCGCCAAGGAAGAAGAGATCGGATTGTGCGTGCACCGATGAAGATGTGTTGCGGCGAATCCACCCCGCCCCGAGCTTTCCATTGCCGTAATTGACGTAACCGTCCAGGATGACGTGCGTATCCGTGTCCGCCGGACTTGAGAGCGGCGCGATAGCACCGTTGCCTCCGCGCATAACGTCATAAGAGGCAGCGACGCCGAACCGCGATCCACTGTACGCCACAAGCATGGTGTACTGGCGGCACGCCAAGCTGTTGCCCGGCACCTGCCCTGGACAATTAGTCGCCGATGGTCCAACCGGACCCGCGGCGTCACGTCCGAAGCTATATGTAGCGCCCAGTTTGAATCCTCCGAAGCTGCCCAGATAGCCAACAGCGTTGTCGCTTCGCGCGTTTGGCAGATACGTGTCAAACGAAGAGAGACTATGGATCGAGGGCCCAATCACGTCGGCATCGAAGAGCGCGTACATTGACATATTCATCTGCCTGCCGATCGTCAGCGAACCCAATGGGAAGCTTAATCCCACATTCGCCTGCCGTCCGAATAACCGTCCGCCGTATCCCGAGGTTCCATTAGGTAACGCAAAGCCATTCTCCAAAACAAAGACGGCTTTGTATCCTCCTCCGAGATCTTCTGAGCCACGCAACCCCCAACGAGACGGCACTTCTCCCGTCAGTGTCGGCATTCCAACAAACGAGCCTTTCGTTGCCGAGTTGTTGTAGTACTCCACCCCTGTGTCGACGATGCCATATAATGTAATACTGCTCTGCGCGTGCGCAAATCCAGCCGATGCAAGAAACACAGTCGAAATCCACCTCGTCTTCATTGTCTCCTCCTAGGTATGTTATCCTAACTAATCTTAAAAAGATTTTTGTTGCTCAGTTAGTATTCAGCCCCCATCATAAACGCTGCTTTAAATTTCCATACTGAACATCGATTTGTTTTCCGATTTACTATCACACGCACACTACTGTCTGATTCCATCGGCGTGGATATAAAACCCTTTATCCTCACGATAGAGTCCACGCCTTGCGCCTTCGATTTCAAAGATCCGCGCAATCGAATTTGCTGGGTCCGGCTGCGTTGCACACAGTTGGCGCTTGGAGAGCGGACCGACCATGCACATTTACGATTTAATTTCGGGATGGAAGGGTAGACGTTTGAACGGCCTAGGTCGGACAGGACACGAGGGTTCCTTCTTCCACTACGCGTTCCTTCGAGTGCACGCCACGCGTCGCCCGAAGACCAATCATTGCGTCGATCCCCGCTGCTCTGCCGTTCTGGTGCGGCACAGGGCGGAAACAAGCGGCCACTAGGACCACGGTCGACCCTGCTATTGAAGTGTCCGCACTATCTCGGATAAAGGGATTGAGGAATCTTCCAAAATTTCTCGAGAGATCGTCGCACGCGCTCGGACCAATTGATGTAGCGCTCGCTTATCGTGCGGATTGTTTACAGTGGCTGCACCCACAATACGGTTCCCCTCCAAATGAAGCGTCGTTAGCGGACCCTGATGCTGGTCGCCGCGGAGCAGAACAGTTTCGGCGTTTGATTGTCCCGTTACCTGCACATTAAAGTCATATTGATTGGACCAAACCCAGCATATGCCATTGTAAGAGCAGGTATCCCCTAGCATCGCTCGTGCGACTGAACGCGCATGATCTCGGGCATGCGTCCAGTTCTCCCATCGGATAAGTTTTCCGCCATCCGGACCGGGAAACGCGGCGCAATCACCCGTCGCAAAAATCCCAGGTTCAGAGGTGCGCCCCTCTCCGTCGACCTTGATACCACCAACTTCGATCGCAATGCCAGCGGCTTGGGCAAGCCCGATCTCCGCCTTGGCACCCATCCCCAGAAGCACCCAGTCGGTCTCGATGACCTCGCCGCTTCCGGTGATGACTACACCGGACTCATTGCCTGCAATTGAACCGACTCTGAAGCGCTCCCTGATGGTTACGGCATTACGACGATGCGTCGTTGCGAGCACGTCGGAAATCACCGGCGGAACAAAACGCTCCATAATCCGCTCGCCCGCTTCCAGCACTGTAACTTGACAGCCAGCGAGCGCTGCTGTCGCGGCGCACTCCATTCCGATCACGCCACCGCCCACAAGATGGAGCCGTTGGCCGTGGTGAAGCAAAGCCCGAAACCGCCGGGCGTCGGCAAGGTTTCGTAACGTAAGGATACGGGAGGAGGACTCGAATCCGGCAGGCGTTCGCGCCCGTGCGCCCGTCGCCAGAAGTAGCAGATCATAGCGTAGGAGCCCACCACCCGCTAATTCGATAGAACGGTGGTGTGGAAGCAAGCGCGCCGCCCGCTCGTGGCAAAGTCGCACCTTGTGATCCTCGTACCACTCGGGAGGGCGTAGCAACAGCTCTTCCTCGTCAAGAACGCCAGACGCGTAGCTCTTTGACAAAGGCGGCCGATCATAAGGTAGCTCCCTTTCTTCATTTAAAATCGTCAGATTCCCGTTGAACCCGCACTTTCTGAGTTCCTCGGCGGCCGAGACCCCGGCGACCCCCCCACCGATAATAATGATAGAATCAGCCATTCTTTAAATCTCCACCTGGTCGGTGATTCGAAATCAACGCGACGCGCCACGACAGGCAGACCGCGAGCTTGAATGTCCCCGTGAGGAGGACTGCTGCATGATTCGATCTAGCCACAGGAGTGGACGGTTGTCTGGCCGCCGCTACGTTTCGTCGCGGAGGTCCAAAAGGTCGATACAATCGCTCTCAAATGAGAGGGGCCGAAGCGTTGATCACGTCGACTGAATTCTGTACAAGCGGTTGTCAGATTCGGTACAGCAACGGCCGTTGACGCTGTCAGTCAGATGGAACGCGAAATTACCCATCCGCATTGTCGAAACCGTCATCAATCTTGAAGAACAATTGGCTACCAAAACTCCAAGCTGCCATACCGTATTGACGTGATCTGGACCCTTCTGGCACGGGTTGCAAAGCCGCTGAGGATGAGTCGCACATTGCAATTCAGCAACTCATTTTGCAAACCCATGCTTCACATTTTACAATTATCGTCTTCAACTTATCATTTCAAACCGAATGACGCATTCCGGGCATCGCTTAATAGCGAGATCGAGTTGAGGGCGAAGATCTGGACCCACTGTCTCCTGAAGAAGATGAACCATTCCTTCGCTATCCACCTGGAAAATGTCAGGAGCAACCGCTTCGCACTGCCCATGTCCTGCACAAGCATCGTAGTCGATCATAACTTTTACGAGATTATTGCTATCCATTGTCGCGTCACCTTCCATCATGGGTCTGCCTCTTACCAAGTCACGGCGAACGAGTTCGCACCGAAAAAGAAAGCTTGATACTTGTAATCAATCTCACTGATATCCTGAGCGACCTGCAATGTAGGCATGCGTCGAAACAGAGTATCAAATACTATTTGAAGCTCAACACGCGCCAGTGGGTTGCCCAGACACTGATGAAAGCCGGCCCCAAAGGCAACATGTTGACGCGCCGTTGGACGCCGAATGTCGAAACGCTGAGGGTCGGGGAACGTAAGTGGATCTCTATTGGCGGTCGAAAGCAGCGCAATAATACCTTCCCCTTTCTTGATCTTAGTTCCAAGTATGTCGACATCTTCAGTTGCGACACGGTTCAGGCCATTCTGGTTGACCGTTAAATACCGCAGGCACTCGTCCACGGCCCCACGTGTTAACGACGGATCGGTCAACATATCGGCGAGTTGATCCGGATGTCGCAGAAGCAAAATCGTGCTTAGACCGATCATGCTTGCCGTCGTCTCGTGCCCAGCGAGCAGCATGAGCCAGGACATATCAGCCAGTTCCTTACCGGTGATATGTCCTGTAAGCACTTGCGTCCGGATGAGTTCACTTACGATATCGTCACCCGGATTTAATTCACGGCGTTCAATTTCCTTCAACCAATATGCGTCGAACGCGTGCTTCGCAGCAATGATATCCTCCGGCTTGCTGGAAAGCGTCATCATGACAGTGCTATTGGTTTGGAAGAATTCGTGATCGCTTTCGGGCACGTCCAGCAACGAGCAAATGACTTGCGAAGGTATGACGAGCGCAAATTCCGAGACAAAGTCGGCTGGCGGCCCTTTCTCCAAAAGCCTGTCAATTGCACGATCCACGATCGACTGTATCGTCGGCCGCATCTTCTCGACGCGATTTGCTGCGAAATATGGTGTCCACATCTTGCGGTGGACAGTATGTACTGGCGCATCCTTTCGGAGGAACGTGTGGTCAATCGTCTTCGTGATAGCAGCGCCCGGACTCACCATGGGGTAAGAGTCCGTTGGGACTGAACTAAAGCGTCGGTCGCTCAGTACGTTGACGACATCTTCGTGCCGGGTGAAGAGCCATGCGCGCGATCCATCGTACAGAGTGACCTGATGCAGAGGAGCTTCCTCCAACATGTGAACATAGCCTGGCGCTGGCTCAAGAGGGCGATTGACATCTCGAGCGTTCGGGAAGTTGCCCCCAAAAGGACAAGTTGCCGTTGGAGCAGCATTGGTATGAGTAGTCGTTTCCATGGATTGCTGTTCCTTTATCTCACAAGCCGGTTAGAATAGAAGCGCGGTTCTAAATAGGTTTTTAGGCCTTCTTCCCCCATCTCTCTCCCCAAGCCGCTCTGTTTGATTCCTCCAAAGGCGCACTCCGGATCTAGTGCTGCTCCGCCATGGCAGTTTACGAATATCTGCCCAGCCTCGAGTTGGCGCGCCACCTCGAAGGCGCGATCGCTGTCAGGAGACCATATAGAGCCACAAAGGCCGTACTCAGTTGAGTTCGCACTTTGGATGGCATTTTCCAGTTCGTCATAGCGCAAGATCGGCAACGCTGGGCCGAATTGCTCCCGTTGGACCAGAGAAGCAGAGTCAGGTATGTCTCGGATTAATGAAGGCAGGAGAAAGTGGCCGTTTTCCTGCTCAACTCCATCCGCAAGGTGACCGAGCGTAACGACATCTGCTCCAATAGATCGTGCGTCGGAGAGTAAATCGTCAACGATGCCGCGTTGCATTGCGTTGTGCAAGGGCCCGATCGACACGCTAGGATCAAGCCCATTACCGACAATCATTCGTGCAACGCGCGCCGACAAGGCCTCAAACACCTCATCGTACCGTTCAGACGGCACGTACAATCGCTTGATGGCCCAGCAAACTTGACCCGACGTAATGAAGGCCGCACGAACCAACGCTTCGACCAGATCATCGTCGATAATAACGTCATCAAGCAGGATTGCGGCATCGTTGCCGCCGAGTTCCAAAGTCAAGTTCTTTATCGCCGGCGCACATGCCTCATAAACTTTGCGCCCGCTTTGTGTGCTGCCAGTAAAGACGACTTTCCGGATCAACGGGTGGGCCACAAGCTGGGCTCCAACTACCGCCTCTCCGTTGACAAGATTCAACACACCGGGCGGCAAGTTCGCCGCCATAGCGGTGACAATTGCGCTTATAGTTAAAGTCGCAGATGGCGCTGGCTTGATCACCACTGTATTGCCAGCCATCAGCGCCGGGATGATCTTCATCACCGCGAGCGACACCGGCCAGTTCCACGGCGTGACAATGCCTACAGGACCGACAGGCACATAGCCAGAATATCGACGGCCATGGTGATCCTCGATCGCGTTTTCCGTTAGGACTCGCTTAGTAGTCCGTGACCAATAGTCGATGACACCCTCTACCCGGCCGATCTCGAGCTTGCTTTCGGTCAGGATCTTGCCTTGCTCCCGAGTAAGCAATACCGCCAAGCGATCCAAGTCATGAGTAGTCTTCACCGCTGCAGCTGCCTGCCGAACGCGATCAATTCGCTCTTCAACCGTCAATGCTGCCCATCCCCGCGCCGCACGCGCTGCAGCCTGTACCGCGGCATCGACGAGGTCGACGCCTGCAAATGTCACCTCCCCCACCACTTCTGTGAGTCGCGCTGGATTCAACACAGGCTTGACCTCCGAAGTCGAACGCATCCGACCATCAACAAAATTCGTCGCACGATGGCCTTGCCATACACTCGAGAAAGATTCGTCCATCAACATTACGCCACGTCCTTCGTGAAAGTGAGAAGTATTCATAGGAACACAGTGCCACCATCGACCGCGATCGTTTGTCCAGTAATGAAAGAAGCTCCGTCACTGGCCAGAAAAACGACTGTCCCGACAAGGTCAGACGGCGTCTGATCACGCTTTAGCGAGCGAGCGGCGCGCGCAGCCATGATGCTAGTGCTGGCTGCCTGACCCATCTTCTGGTCAAGCCCGGTCTCTATCACGCCATCGCTCAACGTGAAACCCGGAGAGATTGCGTTCACGGTGATGTTATCGTCACCGAGTTCGCGAGCAAGGGAACGCGTAAAGCCAACCACTGCGCCTTTGCTAGATACATAATGGAGCAGCATCGGCGTGCCCCTTATCACAGAGGTCGATGCAACATTGATAATCCGCCCCCCTCCGCGTTTTCGCATATGCGGCGTAACCGCTTTAGCGCATTGAAATGGGCCGAGCGTGTTCACACGCATCACGCGCATCCACTCTTCTTCGTCAATTTGCTCAAATGACTTAGGCTTGATGCTGGTAAACAAGGCAGCGTTGTTGACGAGAACATCCACCCCACCGAAGCGTCTGACGGCTTGTTCCGTCATAGCAGCGACATCCGAAGAACTTGAAACATCAGCAGTCACGCCGATAGAATGAAACCCTTCCGCACGGAGCCGTTCAGCCGCCTCCTCGGCACCACTGAGATCACCAATCACAACCGAATAGTCCGCTTTAACAAGCGCCTTTGCAAAGGCAAAACCGATCCCTTGCGCGCCACCGGTTACAATCGCAACACGAGTAGATGAATTCACTTTCGTCTCCTGAATTTTGTTTTACTACGCTTCGAAGCGTACACCGGACTACCAGACCCATCAATGCGGCGGCGCCGAGAAACGCTCACCCTCTGAGCAGAGGGCGGAGCGACAATCGTTGCGGCGCCAATTGCGTCTGCCGGTGCGATCGCACATCTCCGTTTCCTCGCTGCTATGCGCGTGACGCGTGAGCCAGAAATCGCCGCTATCTGCCACGCAATGCGGTAACGCTTCACTTCTTCAACGGCAGCGATCAAGTGCACGGCCGCCAAGGAGCCAAGCCCGGGTACTTCCCGCAACCTGAACGCGGTTGCAGTGTCAACTTGGTTGGAATCTCAATCCATGTCCGCAGGCGTCAGTTTGAATGAGGTCTGTAGACAGGCTGCTCTTTCCTCTCACTTCGCACCCGACTGCCCATAGCCCTGAGGATCAAGTGAGGAACGGGATGCCGCTTCGGTGCCATACGCCTGTGTGGTCCGTTCCGTCGCTCGCGTTGTGCCTTGAGCCGGCCGCGACGCTTGTGCGCGACGGCCGGTTTAAAAACGAGGCTCGAATCTTTGAACGATCGGACGCACAAGCACATCTGAACGCGCCAACTGCGTCCTGACAACGCTATCAGCTGATCCCGGTCCACTTCCTGAAAGCGCTATGAAATGCGCGGGTTTCGGGCCAGAGTCGGCCTAAGGCGCGAAAACGCTAACGCGGGCACGCGGGCACGCGGGCTCTGGGGGCGTTCAACAATTCTGCCGCGATGCCAGGATGCTGCAGTGAGGCCGGAACACCCAGATTGCGTTGCGTGGCGACAAGAATCGCTTCACGCACGAGGCCGATAGGAGTTGTGCCCTTGTCTTGCGCGTCGTTCATGGTCAGGTTCCACTCACAGAAGTGCACTGATGTTAATCCCTGCCGCGCGCATCCCGGCACGGTATGTCCGAAAGGCTCATGCATGAAGAGGTCTATGGGCATGGGCGTACTCTCGTTTGCCGCTTACCATAACCATTCAGTAGATCGTCGCGAACGTAGCTTTGTCGTCCGCGGCCGTGCCGCGTTCGGTCATATCACACAACCGTCCAAGGGCATCTATGGCTCCGGAATTCCTGCTCACAGCAGAGCGCGGCCCCGGTACGTTGCGCATCACGGTGGTCACTCTCAGGAGACAGAAATGCAGATTCAACGTAAAGGTTTCGTAGTCACAGGCGGCGGCTCAGGGCTCGGCGCAGCCACGGCGCGCCGCCTGGTGGCGGGCGGCGCCCGCGTGAGTTGTCGCGCCCGCTCGTTGCCCACGGTCGCGCTCAGCCTGAATGATCCAGTTGCAAAGCGTCTCGCGCGACATCCCCATCTTCGAAGCGATCGAGCGGATCGCCACCCCCTGCGTTTGGTACTCGTGTTGGTGCTCAAACACCATCCGCACCGTCCGCTTCCGCACCTCATCTGAACATCGCGTCCCGGTGGGCTTCCTTACCTTGCTTTCGTTTTCCATACTTCAAACCTCCAATTACAGCCACGATCCGAAGTCTCCTACATTCCCGGTGCGGTTCAGAATGAATCTGCTTCCGTGTCCCGCGCTGTTTGCACGAACGGCTCGCCTCAGTCTTAAGCCAACTTGCGAGCTTCACAGCGAAGCCGTCGAGCTTGCTACGACTATGGCGTTTCTGATTATGCCGGCAAGACAGTGCCAGCCCGTATGCAACGCGTGATTGTGTTTCTTGACGCGCCCGATGGACCCGACGCCCCTTCGAGGAAGCGCGATACTGCTGGATGTTGTCTTAACCAGACCGCATCGGAGGTTCGTCATGGAAATCGATATTCTCGGCATTGATCTCGTGCCGGGCGTAGCGGGCAGGCGGTGCGTCGCTCGAAGATAGGGCGCCGGGCATTGAATTGAGACGGTTCACAAGCTTTGCCCACGAATCGTTGTAGTGGAGGCTTGCAGTTCGGCGCATCATTTGGGCGCGACGCTTTATGGCCTCGGGTATCGAGGTCCGCTTGACTAGTCCTCAGTATGTGACGCCGTTCGTAAAAACAAACAAGAACGATCGCAACGAATGCTGAGGCGATCGTCGAAGCCGCGTCCCGACCGACAAGGCGTTTTGTTAGCGTCAAATCGATCGAACAGGAAGACATGCAGCATCCGCAGGCGCTGGACGCTAGGATTCGATGCTTGGAGACAACGATAAAAGACTTCGTAAAGAACTCGGCGTCATGCCGCAAGAACCGTGGAACACTGACCTGTTATCCAGTTTCGCGGTTGCCCCGAAAACCGCCAATCTGCGTTGTTCGAGCGGCCGCTTGACTGGGCGGAAGCTATGTATCTGATGTTTACAGAGGGTCGCGGACGCCCTGACCGGCGCCCCTTGCATCACTCCTAGTTGGCACTCGAATGCCGTGTCGATCCCAGCCTCCACGTTGTCAAAATCGATGCCGCATGGTCACCTTGACTGCCAGTTGATTCGAGGTACTCGAGGCTGTGAGCGACGGGATAGCCGCAACGGCCGATTTCCCCGTTGAATCCTTACCTCCTGCATGCTGCCAGACACCCATCAGCGCAAAGTCAGTACGCTTCGAAAGCGAGTAGATAGCTCCAAGGTGTACCTGGTTGTAACGCGCTGTCTCGCCATCGGTGAAGTCGTATTCCGCTGCCAGCAAAAGAGCGGCCCTCAATCTATATTGCAGGTTCGCCTCGTAGGTATTGAACCGTGCCGTCCCGCTAAACGGAGTCGTCGCAGTCGGAAATACGTCGACAAACCGCGTGTTTGTATAGACAACCCCCGCGGTTGCATCGCCAATTCGGTAGCTCGCTCCAGCAGCAAAAATCTGAAGCGATCGCGCCGAGGCGTATCCGCTGTCAACTGGACTATTCACTGGCGACGTATAACCAGCAGCACCAGGAGAGACTGAGCCGTCATAGGCGGTCACCGATGGATTGTTGAAGTTCGCAAATCCGACCGCTGCGACAAACGGACCACGGTTATAACCAACGCTAGCACTATAGACCCGGTTCTCTCCAAAATTCCCAGCCACGCCGCCCGGTGCGATTAGTCCTTCAGCACTGAACCCGGCGTAGTCCGGCGTGCGATACTTCAACGCATTGTTGACCCGTGCGAATGACTGCATGTTGTCCAGATCCGCCGGATGCGCTCCGAACCATGAGAACAGGGACGTACCGCTAATCGCTCCAACATACTCATATACCGGCTCGTACTGCCTGCCCATGGTGAACGTGCCGAAGGCTCCTGAAAGTCCGACGAACGCTTGGCGGCCAAACATCCGGCTATTTTGCTGGAGCTTTCCACTACTCGGATCGAAACCATTTTCGAGGGTGAAGATAGCGCGCAATCCCCCTCCAAGATCTTCGGTCCCCCTTAGCCCAAAGCGACTTGCCTGAGTCTGTCCGTTGACGAACTGAACGGTGGCGTGCCCATGCTGGTTACTACTATAGACAATTCCTGTTTCGACCAGTCCATAAAGCGTCGTGGAACTTTGAGCGTATGCGTTACCGGCAAAAGCAATCATAATAATATGTGATCCTAATCGACTGCGCATTTCCCGCGTCCTTAAATGTGTATTGTTTTTAAGCAAATCCCGTTACCAGCGTCTGCTTCGCGAATATCAGGAGTGAGTTCAGTTTTCCAGAGCGATCTGCGGCCGCAACCCCGCGAGCGCGTCGGAGTAGGTCAACTGGCTGGAAAGCCGCGACTTGTCGCTTCGAAGATTCGAGGTGTCCGTGAGATGATTCTCCTGATCTGTGATCTTTGCCAGCACTTCTGTCGACCGCTCCTTCGACAAATATGTGGCGTCTGCACGAACGGCAGCAGCCGCATAATGCGAGCAGTTCGTCGAGCCCGCGTCACGGATGGTCTGCGTGACGCTCATACCAACTTGGGCCGACAACTCGTGTCCTCACCGTCGCGAGTGGTGACAACAAAATACTTCCTAGGCTCGTGAACAGCATTCGATCTGTTTCGAATTCCATATCGTGTTCTTGACTGGGAGTCTTTGTCTGAATGGATCCATCCAGTATTGGTCAACACTTCCTGGTTCCCAAGAGTCACGGGGCATTGGTAGAGTCGTGATAATCGATCACTTGCATAGAGCGAGTGCCTCACACCACCCATTATTAATTGGCGTTCGTGACTGCGACGGAACCCTATTGCGCAACAACCGCCTTACCAATCTTCATCTGAAACCGCGCCACGATGAGTAGCGCGGCGACAGCCGAGACGGCAACAAACGGAATGCATGCAAATAGCAAAGTTGTTGCATCGAGTCCGGCGGCCATCAACAGGCCAGCGCCGAGCGGACTGACGATCGCGCCCACGCGCCCGACGGCGACCGCGGAGCCAACGCCCGTCCCCCGAACCTCCGTCGGATAAATAGAGCTGGCGATAGCATAGAGCGCTGACTGTCCGCCGAGCAGGCACATTCCTGCGAAAAAACCTGCGCAGACTAACATCGCGTTTCCAGCGAGGATACCAAGCAGCGCGAGCGCAGTGGCCATTCCGCCATACATCATCATGACCGTCGCCGTTCGGCCGATCCGGTCCATCAACAACGTAATTAGAAGTGCCCCGGCTCCGCCACCGAAGTTATACGCCACTTGCACGGTGTGCGCTTGACTGCCGGTCAGGCCGCGGCTCTGCAGCATGGTCGGCAACCAGTTAAGAATGACATACAGGATGACGACGGTTCCGAGATAGCTGATCCATAGCGATGTAGTGGCAGCGGCTCGGCCGTCCCGGAACAGAGCAAATACAACGCCTGGCCTGCTGGCTTTGCCCGACAAGATCGTGGAGTCCTGCGCGCTGAAGGAATCCTTAAGGAATAGTGCAAGGAGCGGAAGAATCAACAACGGACCGAAGCCGCCAATCAAAAACACGAGGCGCCACGCCGAAGTTTCCGGCCATAACACCCCCACCAACGAGCCGAGCCCGGCACCAATCGGCATCCCGGAATACATCATACCCACCGCAAAATTTCGCCGATCAGGGCGGGATGTTTCCGTACTTAGAGCAATTAGATTTGGCATCGCCGCGCCAAGTCCCAATCCAGTCAAGAGGCGCACGACTAGTAACGACGCAAGATCGTTCGTCAGCGTAGTCGCAAGCGAAAAGAGGCCAAGCAGCGCGACTGCCGCCATCAGCACGCGCTTTCGTCCGAACAAGTCCGACAGCCGTCCACCGATTGCCGACGCCGGGAGCAAGCCCAATGAGCCGGCGCTGAAAGCTAATCCCATTTGGGAATGGTCGAACCCAAATTCGCGCGCCATTCTGACGCCCGCTACACCGGGTGCCTGCAGATCTAGTCCCTCCAGTAATGCGACGAGCAGACATAGCCAGATCGTTCGCGAATTAGACGACTGCGTTCGGTTAATTGATGTCATAAGTATCTCCATGTGTTTTTATAAGCTACGGCGGATTCATTCGTGAGTCATACGTCGCGACTCCGTCGCGACGATTCGTTCGCAAAAGCATCAACGCGCGGCATTCTCTGTCACGAACTGCTATTCATGTCACGCTCTCCTAACTAATCTTCGTGGACACATCGCTGCAGCCGGCAAAGATTCAGTGCTCCGACGCTGCCCTCTCGTCTGAATGCACCATCGTTCTCGAGATTGGCATCCAAGACGTTGGTTGCCGTTCCATTTCGGGGCTTGCTCGACATGTCGACGAGCAAGGTCCGGATTAGGTAGTGTTGACGTGCGACCTATTCGCCCTTGTCCATATCACAGACCGACCCAGATGTGGGTCGCCCCGTTGTCGGAAGTAAGCGTCCCTTACTAATTGATTCATTAGCAACGTTCGCCCCACAGGTAAGCCGGTGCAGCGACCAATTCAGCGTTATGACCGTTTGTGATAATGGGGGCAGGGCAGCACTATCGGCAGGCTGCCTATTTGCTCGGGGGCGATCTTGAACGCGTTCGGCCTCAAAGCAAATATCTGAGGGATTGACTCCTCCGAACTTCTCCACGAAAAGCAGCACATGTCGCAGCGCAAGATCGACCAGACAAGTTCGTTTCCGTCGAACGACTCTGCATCCGTGATGATGCCGGTGTGTGAACATCTTGGACATTTCATGTTTATCTCCCGCTCTTAAGCGCCGCCAAGCGACCGACCAAGGCATCTATTTCGTCTCCCGCAGGCGGATTAACCATCTCTGCCTCACCGATGAAATCTGGATGCGCATAACTCGTTGCATCGATGATGAGGTGATGCCCTTTCCCCGGGGTGATAGCCGACGGGTCAACCGGAACCATTGCGGTGTTGGGGATAACGATAATGTCATCTGCACGCGTCCGCGTGGATAGAGCCCACATGACTTGATTGAGGTCGAAAGGATCGACATCAGCGTCCACCAGTATCAGGTTTTTTAGATACATCACCCCGTGAGGCGTGCCCAAGGCACCGAAAGCCACCGATTTAGCGAACCCGGCCATTCTGTTTCGCACAGAAATTATGGCGGTAAGGCCATGCTGGTATAGCGCATTAACGGCCGTCACCTCGGGAAAAGATTCGCGGAGCTTGGCGAAGATTGGTGCGGATGTGTTGAGGCCAATCAGGGTATCGTGCTCGGTCCAACCGCGACCGATATAGATATTTTCAAAGATGGGGTCGCGTCGGTGAGAGACCGCGGTCACCTGGAACACAGGTGCGCGGCGAAGGCCGCTGTAGGAGCCGGGAAACTCGCCAAACGGGCCTTCTACCTGTCGCTCGCCGCGAATCATCTCCGCCTCGATGACAAATTCGCTGTTCGCGAGAACATCTACGCCATTTCCGCTTTCCGTGAGCGTGAGAGAGCAACCCATCATGGACGACGCATATTCGTACTCGGATTCATCATATCCGACAGGGGTGCCGGCGAATAATGTAAGACCCGGATGGTTCCCAATCATTACCGAGATCTTGAGCGCCTTTCCTTCAGTTTCCGCTGCCATGATTTGGCGACCCATGTCGTGGGACGGAATGGTAAGCAAGGTAAAACGATTGGGGCCGTGCAGCTGGAGCCGGTAGATTCCGACGTTTTGCTTACCGAAATTCTCTGGGTCCAACGGGTCTCGCGATGCGACTGCTGCCTTCGCAATATAGAAGCCCCCATCTTGTTCATTGATGCGATAAAGCGGAAGTAAGTTGAACAGATTGATGTTCTGCTCCACGCGGCACTCGTTGACGGCAGCCTTGTCAAACGGGACCCGATGGATCCGGGCTCCGCCACGCCCCCACCGACGGGTCACTTCAAAAAACAGCTCACGTATGGTTGTTTCCTTCGAACGGCCTAGCAAAATCGCCATGTTTGTCCAGGAGCCATGGACGCCAAGCACCATACGTTTATTTGCATATCCGACCATGTTCTGAAACATGATTGCGGGCGCGCAGGCAGCATCCCGTGCGGCGGCCACTGCGATGTTACGGATGCCCGGCTCAGGCATGACTGGGTCGGGCCAGTCGACCAGCTGGCCCTGATCGTCGAGAAGTTCCAGGAAATCGCGGAGGCTGGACAGCGATTTGGCCCTATCCGAAATGCTCAGGCCAATGTTGAAGGTCGAATCGGACAAAATTTGTCTCCCGATGAGAATATTGGCGATCCGGAATTTGGTGTTCGCACCGCGGACATTTCCGATATCAGTGTAGATGGAATCTCGTCAAGACCGCGGAGCCGCGCCCCGACGGCCCCAGTGGTGCATGCCATCCGTGGAAGATGCGATTGAACAGGACAAAGATACCGGACTCGAAAATTTCGCCGGGGAAAACTTGGCCGACATGCCGAACGACCATGCGTAGGCTATAGTCACAAACGATTCCAAATCGAGGTTCATTATCGCTCCGCCGTGGATGGTTTCTGACTAGAACTGCGGCATCTTGGTTCTCGCGTCGTTCATTGAGGGATCCTAGCGATTCCGTAGATCGTACCGAAGAGTGATCGCCGAATCAATTTACACGGCGGGGACTCGCTCATATAATGAGCGAATGAAACATCCGATCTTGCCTCTTGAGTCGCTTGACGAAGGCAACGCATCATCCTTGGATAAGGGGTTGCGACTTCTCACTGCGGTCATTCTTGATCGCGGGCAGGTCAACCTGTCCACGCTCGCCGACGAGCTGGCGATTCCGCAATCTACAGCGCGACGGCTTATGAGCACGTTTCAGAAGCACGGATTCGTATTGAGGGCGGAGCGTGGTCGGTACGTCCCGGGCGGGATGCTCCGCAAACTGGGACTCGCCATCGATGAACATGAACTCCTGCGCCGGGTTGCGAGACCCTGCGTTCGTCGCTGCGCGGCTGAACTCCGCGCTACGGTACACCTTGGGATTCTCGTGTCTGGCATGGTGACCTACCTTATAAAGGAGCACGCGGGGACGCAGGCCGGTTTTAGCCGTGAGGGGGGCGCGCTGGAGGCATATTGCTCGGGCGTCGGGAAAGTGTTGCTAGCACAGCTTCCTTACAAGCAGATAAAAGAATATCTGTCCGAGGGTCCCTTTATAGCGTTAACGGCGAATACGATTACGGAACCCCGCGCTTTACTGCGGGAGCTGAAGCGGGTGAGCAGGCAGGGATTTTCCATCGATGACGGAGAATTCTCGGATGATATTTTTTGTGTTGCGGTGCCGTTAGAGTTGGCGACAGGCTTTTCTCAGGTGGCCGGGCTCTCAGTCACCCTGCAATGTCGACCATCAAGCAGAGAAGTTGTAACTTATGCTGACGCTCTCAGACGTTGCGCCGCCGAGATCCGCAGCCGCATCGCCTAATATTAATGGATTGATCAGCTTTTGGTGTTGAAATTCAGGCCAGCCCAGCGGCCAGCATATTCCTGCTCAACGTTCAAGAGGTCCAGAACGCGAATGCAAGTATGGTTTACCAGTTCGTCTATCGTTGTGGGTAGCATGTAAAACGCTGGTACGGGCGGGCATATGATGCCGCCCATGTTCGTAACCTGCGCCATGTTCTCAATATGGGCAGCCGTGAGCGGTGTCTCCCGGGCCATCAAAACAAGCTTGCGACGTTCCTTCAAAATGACGTCTGCCGCACGCGTCAGGAGATTGTCAGAACTGCTGCGGGCGATCGCGGACAAGCTTCGCATCGAACAAGGCGCAACAATCATCGCTTCGCAACGATAAGAGCCGCTCGCGATTGGCGCAGCGATATCTTTGATGTTATGCGTTTGATCTGCCTCCTCTCGAAGCCGTGCTTGCGACCACCCAACCTCCTGCCTCACCGTCAGCACACCTGCGTCAGACGTGACCAGATGTGTCTCCCAGTCCGGCATCGAACGCAGCATCTGTAAGAGCCGGACTCCGAAGATAGCACCCGTTGCGCCGCTGATGCCGATGATGACCCGCTTTTTACGATCAGAGCTCAATGTTTTTTGTCCAAAATTTAGATCCTAGTTTCGCCTCGGCGCTCCCTGCATGGATCAGGTTATTAATCAGTACCCTCGCCTCTTCAAGCAACGGAATGTTCAAATTCGTTTGGCGTAGTCTCGAATACCGTTTCGAGCCTCCATGGCGCCGCTATTTTTTCGTAGTCTACGAAAGGTCGGATGCTGATTGACCGAAAAGATTTTGGCACAGCGCCCGACCTCGAGTCCGAATACTCGAGCGACTGTGCGCGCCAGCACGCACTGTAAATTCATATCGGTCAGTTTTTCATCATTGAAGCCTTGAGCGCACGGAGTCGCTTGCTCGTTCGCACCACGAGATCCACGCTCAATCGGCCACATCGACTTTCAACGTGCCGATTGCTAACGCTAGACTAGTCCCTCCGGCACTGCTTCACTATTCCGACGAGGATGAAACTATCTTGACGTTCACTCCGTACTTGTCCGGAAATATTCAGGCAAAGCTTCCTGCTCCCGAATAGAGGTGCAGAGAAAATTTCCGTGGTTAGATCGGGTCTAGTAACTAGCGATCACGATCACCCTAAATCATCTGAAAGCTCCAGATCTTCAACCGGGTACAATTGACATGCCAAGACGATGCCAGCGCCACCCTCCTCGGGCGAGATGTGGCGTACGCTCATCCGCCCCGTGTGATAACGACCTACAAGGACCCGGACCTTGCATACGCCACATCCGCCGCCCCGACATCCGACAGGTATAAAGGTTGCGCCGCTCCGCTCCATCGCGACAAGTACGCGCTCGCCTCTCCCGCACACGATAGCTTCGCCCGTATGCCACTTGATCTCAGGCATGTTGTGCAAGCTCGCGTGCAAGATCCAAAGCGACATCGGTTATCATATCCTCCTGCCCTCCAACCATACGACGACGCCCCAGCTCCACCAATATAGACCGCGTGTCGAGATTGTAGATTTCTGCCGCCTTTTCTGCATGTCGCAGGAAGGAGGAGTACACGCCCGCATAGCCTAGCGTCAGCGTTTCACGGTCAACACGAACAGGTCGGTCCTGCAGCGGACGGACGAGATCCTCCGCCGCATCCATCAGCTTCATCACGTCGCAGCCATGGTTCCAACCCTTGCGATCGATGGCGGCGATAAAAACTTCCAGCGGTGCATTGCCGGCTCCGGCCCCCATGCCAGCCAGCGATGCATCAATGCGAACGGCACCTTGCTGTACGGCAACAATCGAATTGGCCACAGCCAGCGACAGATTATGATGCGCGTGTATTCCGCGCTGCGTTTCAGGCTTTAGTACCCTGTCGTAAGCTTCAAAGCGCTCTTGCACGCCTTCCATGTCGAGCGCGCCGCCACTGTCGGTCACATATACGCAATGCGCGCCATAGCTTTCCATCAGCAACGCCTGCTTCGCTAGCGACTCTGCATCGATCATATGGCTCATCATCAGGAATCCGGAGACGTCCATTCCGAGATCTCGAGCAATGCCAATATGTTGCTTACTGACGTCTGCCTCGGTGCAATGGGTCGCTACACGGACTGACCGCACCCCCAGATCGTAAGCTCTACGCAGTTCGTCGCCTGTACCTAAACCTGGCAAGATAAGCGTGGTCAGGATGGACTTCGTAAGGACCTCGGAAACCGCTTCCAGCCATTCCCAATCCGTGTGAGCTCCGAATCCATAATTGAAACTGGCGCCAGACAGGCCATCGCCATGGGCAACTTCGATTGCGTCAACCCCGGCCTCGTCCAAAGCTTTCGCAATGGTGCGCACATGATCGAGGCCATACGTGTGACGAATGGCGTGCATACCGTCTCGTAATGTCACGTCTTGAATATAAAGCTTGGCCGTCTTTGGTTCGAAATTCACAATGAGATCTCCAACGTCAAATGCGCTCATCCGTTGCAGTAGCAATGAGTCGCACGTACATTTAGGTGTTCTTTATGTCTGCCCGTTGACTCACGCAGGCGCACGCTCAGCGACGATCCTCTGCGCCAGGAGTTCGCCGGTCGCTTTCGCGGCTGACGTCATAATATCGAGGTTCCCCGAATAGCTTGGCAGATAATCCCCCGCGCCTTCGACCTCCAGAAAAATTGAGGTCTTAATTCCAGTGAATTCGCCATAGCCGGGAATCTTGAGCATGTTGTTCTCGCCGAAGTGCTCGAACTGCACATCCTGTTTCAGACGGTAGCCCGGTACGTACGACTGGACTTTTTTTACCATCGAATCGACGGATGCGCGGATTGCATCTTCATTAGCGCCCTCAGACAAGGTCAACACGGTGTCGCGCATTATCATTGGCGGCTCAGCGGGATTCAGGATGATAATTGCTTTACCCCGCCGTGCGCCGCCTACTTTTTCGATCGCCTGCGAGGTGGTGCGCGTGAACTCGTCAATGTTGGCGCGCGTCCCCGGCCCCGCCGAACGCGACGAAACCGAAGCGACTATCTCGGCATAGTGGACCGTCGCAACCTGACTGACTGCCGCCACCATCGGAATGGTTGCCTGTCCACCGCAAGTCACCATGTTGACGTTAGTTGCTTCCAGGTTAGCCTCCATGTTGACAGGAGGAATAATGAATGGTCCGATCGCGGCCGGAGTAAGGTCAACCATCTGCTTACCGTCAGCACGTAGCGCAGCATCATGAACCTTGTGGGCATAGGCCGAAGTCGCATCGAAAACGATATCGATATCAGCATAGCTCGACATCGCCTTCAGCCCGTCGAGTCCTTCGTGCGTCGTGGCGATGCCGCGTTCCCGCGCCATCGCGAGGCCTTCGGAGGCAGCATCGATTCCAACTACCGCGATCAACTCCATATTAAGCGGATTTTTTACCATCTTAATCATCAGGTCGGTGCCGATATTGCCCGAGCCAATGATCGCTGCCTTTACTCGTGTCATAGTGTTACCTTTAGACGAAACGGGCGATGCAGCGCCCGATACCATGAAGTTCCATCTCGAAGACGTCTCCAGCAGTGGCCTTTGCGAGGGGAACCAGAGACCCAGACAAAATGATGTCGCCTTTTCTTAGAGTCTCACCGAAGCTGCCCAAGGTATTGGCAAGCCACGCAACTGCCTGAAGTGGCGAACCTTGCACTGCCGAGCCAAGCCCTTCCGACAGCGGATGTCCATTTTTTGTGACCGTCACTTTAAGGTTAGGCAGGTCATAGTCCCGGGGATCTACATGTGCCTCTCCAAGTACGAACACGCCACAGGATGCGTTGTCAGCGATCGTATCCACGATCGAAATATTCCAGTCGTCAATGCGGCTATCGACAATTTCAAAGCAGGGCGCAATGCTCGCGGTAGCATCAAGCACGTCCTCCGCCGTCACGCCAGGTCCCTTAAGATCGCTCTTGAGGACGAACGCGATCTCCGCCTCAGCGCGCGGCTGAATGAGACCCACCGCATCGACCCGTATATCTCCCTTAATCCACATGCTGTCGGTGAGAAAGCCGAAGTCGGGTTGATGAACTCCAAGCATGTCTTGAACTGCTTTGGACGTGACGCCGATTTTTTTCCCGACAACCCTCTCACCTTCCGCGCACCGCCGTCCAAGCGTTCGCAGCGAGATGGCGTAAGCATCTTCTATCGAAAGCGAAGGATGAGCTTTCGATAGCGGGGCAATTGTGTACCGCCCGAGCATCGCCCGGTGAAGATCGCCACTAAGTTCCTCGATAAGTTGGTCGCGATTTGGCGAGATATTCATGTTGCTACCGCCAGGAATCTATCATGTACCGCTTGCTCATAATAAAAGATAGCCTTACCCGCCTTATCGACGGTCCACCGCCGGGTCGGGTTATCCGGATAGAAGGAATAACCTCCGGAAAAAATCTCATTTCGATTGCCTGAGGGATCGAAGAAATAGATCGTCTGTCCTCGCGTGATACCGTGGCGTGTGGGTCCGATGTCCAACGGGATTTTATATCGGGCGATGACGTCTGCGGCGTGGCCAACGTCGTGCCAGCTCTCAACATTGAACGATGTATGGTGTATGCGATCATCTTCGGCAAAGTGCAGCAAAGCAAGATCGTGGGCCTTCGTACTGCACGAAAGAAAGATGCCAATTTTGAAGCCGCTTTCAGGGTCGATCAATTCCTCGGCGACGGCGAAGCCAAGCACCTCGACAAACAGCGCTGCGGTCGCGGAAACGTCCTTGCCCATCAACGCGCAATGATCAAAACGCTGGGGACGCATGCCATGTGGTTCTACCATCCATAGATCAGGATTCAAGATCACGGGAGCATCGGGGGACAACTGCATCTGCGCATACAGATCAAATGTATGGCCCGTGGGCGCCACGAAGCGCAAGCGCCTCCCAAGCGTCAGTTCGAAATCTTCTGGAAGCCACGTTGTTTGTACGCCTCGCGTCGAAAGCGCTCGATCGAACGCATCCAGCTCGGCTTCGCTGGCAACCTTAAAGCCCATAACATCCATGCCAGCGCTGTCTGCCTGCCTGAGCACTACGCTATGGTGATCAAACTCGTCCGAGCACCGGAAGAGAGCGTGGCCTTTGGGGCCACCTAAAACCTCTTGCAGGCCTATGTGATCTCGATAGTGGGTCCGAGCTGCCTCCAGATCCATTACGCGAAGTTGCACATAGCCGGGACGCAAAACACCGGTCATAGCCATAACCTTGCTCCCAAAGTATCAGACACTCAGGATAATCCCTTGTCGAGGAAATTTGCCACTATGGCGTTGAATGAATTCGCACGTTCAATCTGTACCCAATGGCCGCAGTCGCCGAAGAGGTGCAGATCACTGTGTTTAATCAGCCCACCCAGTCGGACAGATACGTCGACAGGAATGACCTGATCGTGAGAGCCATGAAGAATGAGACACTCGTGCTCTATCGAAGCCACCTCCTTTTCCTCGCTGACGAGCATCGAGAGGCATGCCTGGCGGTCCGTGCGTCCGAATGTGGATGCATAAGATTCCTGCACTTCTGGGCGGATGCTGGCCTCGTAACGCAGACGGATGAGTTCTGGAGTGATACGTTTATTATTCCATGCAAGATAGCCCAGTGCGCGCTCCATGTTTTCAAGCGAAGGCTGATAATTCCAAACGAAATCCAATCCTTCCGTCACTTTGAAGTCGAGCGTCGCAGCACCCATCAAAACAATTCGCTTCACTCGATCGGGATGAGCGATTGCAAATGCTACCGCTATTGCTCCTCCGAAAGAATTTCCTACCAAGGAAACCTTGTCCAGTTTAAGCGCGTCAATCAGCGACAGAAGATGATTGATCCAAACACCTTTATCTGTTATCGGATCAACCGGTGGCTTGGTATAGCCGAAGCCGACCATGTCGGGAGCAATGACACGAAACTTGAACAACAACTGCGGGATGGTGAATTGCCAGTTAGCCCATGCTGAGACTCCGGGACCGGATCCGTGTATCAGTACCACGGGATCCCCTTCGCCCACGTCGTGATAATTTGTCAGCCATTCGCCGGCCATTATTGTTCGGCCGATTTCGGGATTAGACATAAAGTCTCCGCATAATTCAATTGTAGTCCTACAAAAGTGAAGCTTGCGCGATTCGCGTTTCTTCGCTTGGATCATGTTAAAGCGAGGACGGTCCGACGAACAAGTGCTCTAGAAACCCGTACGCTCATATGATGGGCGAAAGACGGAGACTGCCTCAGAGTGGCTAACCTGTCTATTCATCCCTTCTCGAGATGTGCATTAGATGAGCCGAGTTGGCCACGTTGCGCCTGCGGCTGTTGAGGGTCGCCGTCCGCGTCATCGAAGCCAAAACATGGATCCGCGTCGCCTTCGCGGAACCGTCCGTCTTCCAGTCCATCGCCGGCCTGCTCAGTGTGGCACGAATAGACCCCACAGCCGCGCCACCGAATCCGCGGAGCGATCGTTCAAATCTGCAAAGTCCTTGCTCAAACGCGATCAAACCAGGCCATTTCAGGCCGCAGCCGATTGCCGCTACCGCCTCGGCTCATCAAGGCACCTTCGTGGCTCCGCCCTTCAGGTACGACCAAGAAGCGGTGGGACTAACGCGAAGGCTGTCTTGGCCGGTTGGCGAAAGCGGCCTGCACGCTGTAGCGGTTGCGCCCCGGAAGGAAAAGGCACGTCGGCGAGGCCTGTTTTGCATCTTCCATAACGCCATCAAACGGCCACCCTGTTTGCATCAAGCTGCCGGCCACATGCGCCCGGGCAGCGGCGATAGAAGTGGCTCAATCCCATCCGATATGTCCTGCATAATGCCTTGCAGCTGCTCCAGCCACAGATCCAGGCAATCGAGACTCTCAGCCTCGGTCGCGGTCCGCCATAGCCGATTTCCTCGCATCCTGTACATTCTTCTCGATCTGGCCTGTCTTCAAGACTGCTGCCGGGTTACAGAAACTGCCCTCGAAAAAGACCATTGCTCACCATCGCCAGTATGGACTGTAAGGCCAACAACCATGCGGACGAACCGACCGTCCGCATCGTGGGTTTGACCGCAAAATGCCCCGGTGGAACGGGAAGGAGAGCTGCCGTCGCCTCTCAGGCAGTTGCGGCGGCGACGAGCTCCTTAAGAGGCTTCGTTGTGTCCGCAAGGCGATCGGTAGAAACCGCCCTGCGATTCTGAATCAACAATTTGCCGTGCACGTAGTCGCGCGCGGCATTCACGCAGTCGAGCGCAATCACCCGACCGCGGCGAAGGTAGATCAGGGAAAAGGCCTTGGTGGCGGGATCGCCGCGAAGGACCGTCTGGTCATAGCCGGCAGAAAGTCCTACCGTCTGCAGCTTAAGCTCATACTGGTTTGACCAAAACCAAGGGACCGCATCGTAGGGCTCGTGTAGGCCCGTAAGAAATTTTGCGACGGTCGCGGCCTGGTCGTTCGCATTCTGAACCGATTCCAGCCTTATCGTCGCGCCCTGAGCATAGCGATTACGATGGGCTGCACAGTCGCCGACGGCAAATACGTCGGGAAGACTCGTCCGGCAGAATTCGTCCACGTCGACGCCATTCGATGTTTTCGCTCCTGGTGCTTTCAGTGCTTCGATCGCGGGAATGATCCCGATGCCGACGATCACCATATCCGCCGGCAGTACTTCGCCATCGACTAACCGGACGCCACTCATGACCCCGTCATCGCCCTCCACGCATTCAACCTGCGCGGACAGGCGCAGAGCGACGCCATGGCTGCGATGTTCGGCTTCGTAGAAGCGAGATAGCGGTTCTCCTGCCACGCGGGCGAGAACACGATCCAGTGCTTCGATCAGCGTCACATGCTTTTCCAACTTGCGCATTACAGCAGCTGCTTCCAGGCCGATATAGCCGCCGCCGATGACGACCACCTTTTCGACGCGGGGTAATTTTTCCTTCATCCGGTCGACGTCAGCACGCGTGCGGACATAGTGAATGCCAACAAGATCACGACCAGGGCAAATCAGCTTCCGGGGTGCGCCGCCCGTCGCCCAGATCAACGAACCATATCGGATGACGGAGCCGTCGCTCAATACGACCTGGTGCAAATCGGCAAGAACGCGTTCGACCCTGCGTCCCAGCAACATGTCCACCCTCCTTTCCTGCCAAAAAGCAGGGGGCCGTATCAGTATGCGCTCGAAGCTCTTGTCGCCGGAAAGATAGTCTTTCGACAAAGGCGGCCGCTCATAAGGCGGTTCCGCCTCTTCGCCAATGATAAGGACGCTGCCTTCAAATTTGCGCTGGCGGAGCGTCACGGCCAGCTGGGCGGCGGCATGGCCGGCTCCCACGATGAGAACATCAAAACGGGCCATGTATTCCCCCGGTCGATTACTTGTCAATCTGTTTCAAAATAGTCACTCGGCAGGCACACCACACCGCCTGAAAACTAAAAGTCCGCTCAGTCTTTCGGAGCAATCTGCACCCGCAGCCCCGCGAGTGCGTCAGAGTATGTCAACTGGCAGGAAAGGCGGGACTTGTCGCTTCGATGATCCGAGCTGTCCAGGAGATCGTTCTCCTGATCGGTTATCTCCGCAAGTGCTTCGGTCGGACCTCCTTCCACATATATGTGGCATGTCGCGCACGAACAGCAGCCGCCGCACAATGCGAGCAACTCGTCGAGCCCCGCGTCACGGATGATCTCCATGACGCTCATGCCGACTTGCGCCGCCAACTCATAAACCTCACCCTCGCGCGTGGTGACAATGATCGCGCTCAAACTTCACCTCCTTTAAAATACTTGCCGGCCTCGCGAACGCGCACGGTCTGTTTCGAATACTGTATCGTCGCGGCAGCCCAAACCGCGTCAAATTATTTCGCCGCCAACTTCCAATTTCTCCGCCAACTTCCCGAAGCGGCCCACCTCGCTGCCACCTCACGTCTGTTTCCGACTGCTGACCCTAAAATATCACCGTACTAACGGCGAATCAGGATGACCGGCCACGCAATTTGTACCGTTGATCATATGGGTTTTGCATCGCGGGCACGTTCAAGCTGAGCGACAGCGTCCGCCGCCAGAGTCAGCGGCAACCGGTGTTTCTCGGCCTGATGGAGAATTGTCCGCAGATCCTTGACGGCATTCGCAAAGATCGTCGCCACAGGCTCGCCCCGCTCCAGCCCGCCTTCGAGAAGATTCCTAACGGGGGAGCCTGCCGCGCCATTCCTTAACAGCCGAAGAAGCTTCAAAGGAGTTATGCCAAAAACTTGGCTCAACTCGAACGTAGAGTCCCACAAAGCAGCGCTGCCTGCTACGATCAGCTGGTTACAGCACTTGACCGCCTGCCCGGCACCTGAAGAACCTACCGGAAGCAGTTCGGCAATATACTGTTTCAGTAATGGCTCAACGCGTGTGATAGCCGCCTGTTCTCCGCCCAGCCAACTAACGAGGCTTTCTTCTCCATTCTGCAAGGCGTGGCGGGAAACAGGGGCATCTACCCAGGATAATCCGTGGGATTGCGCTCTAAGTGCCATAGCGCGGCACTCATCCGGATCCATGGTTCCATGATCAACAATAATGCCACCTTGCGCCATCGATCTAGCGACGCCTCTAGAACCAAAGACCGCTTCGTCTACGGCTCTTCCGTCTTTAACGCATAAGATAGTAACGTCGGCGTCTTCGGCGGCCAAGGCGGGATCGGAGTAGGTCCTCATCCCGTAGCTGCGGGCTCTTTCCCGTTTATCAGGTGCCGAATCGTACACTGACAAGGAGTGTCCCGTACTCGCGACGCACACGGCCATAGGCCATCCCATACGGCCGATTCCAATCCAAGTGACGTTTGTCATTGATCTGAGCCAGCCTTCATTCAGCAACCTCTCCCCACGCCGGGACGCTTGAAGTCTCTGCTTTGACGATTTCGAGTGCGTCGACATCCCGTGGAAGCACAATCTCAATGGACCGGACTCTGGTCCCCTCGACATTCGCGGCTTCGTCGGGTTCGTTTCCTTCCATCAACCTCTTTACCGTCTTGAGCAGCCTCCGACGGACTTCGACAATCACCTGATCCGAAGTGGTCAACTTCTCAAGGCTCCGATCTGCGATCCACGTCGGCCCTTGACTCTGAGTTACGGCATAATCCTGTACCGGAATGGATTTGATGCCCGTAAAGCTGCGATGCTTTTGATCTGTTCGGTCGATTAGATAGTCGTTAGTAATGTTGGCTTTCGTCGTGAAGGTGCCAGGAATCATTTCTGGGAAGAGATTCAAATACTCCATCGCCTTCCGATCGTAGTCGGTCAATGGACCGTCGACATTCGCATGTAGCCGAAAGTGCATCGTCGTTTCATCGTCGATTGGAACGCGAATGTTTGTCGTATGTGCGAGGCCTTTTTTTGCGGCGATGAGCGTTGAGAACGGAAGCAACCATTGCGTGGCCCGCCAACTATAATGCTGGTCATCGGCCTTGCGCCGCGCCAGGCCCAGAATGCCGTATGCCGTATGGTGCACCGAGAATTTCGGCGCGGTATCTTGGAAAATGGCAGCGCCTAGATGGCTCGCTTGCCCGTCTGCACCAAGGGGCGCTTCATCCACCCGGTTATGAAGAAAGCTGACGTGGCTGGAATCTACATCACCTTCCATAAACTGCACCCAGTTGCCCTTAAGTACGATCTTCTGGATATGAAAATGACCAGCAGGTAAATTGAAGACCGGCGTCGGTGGGAACGGAGGCTGTAGTTCAGGCGGACCCATATAAGTCCAGATCATCCCGCTTTTTTCTTGGCAGGGGTAAGATTTTGTCCGAATGCTCCTTTTGATATTTTCGCCCTTTTCAACATTTGGCAGATCGGTGCAATTGCCGCTCACGTCGAACTTCCAGCCGTGGTAAGCACAGCGCAGGCCACATTTTTCATTCCGCCCCCAATACAGGCTTGCCCTGCGATGAGGGCAGTATGCATCGATCAGGCCAATTCGGCCCTCACTATCGCGAAAGGCCACGAGATCCTCACCCAAGAGCCGCACTCGCACGGGCGGATCGTCTGGACTGCCTACCTCTTCCGCCAGAGCGGCGGGAATCCAAAACCGGCGGAGCAAATCGCCCATCGGCGCACCGGGTTCAATCCGAACCAGGAGTTCATTGTCTTCACGTGAAAGCATCTTTACATCCTCGTACGAAACGCATAACGGTCTAGACCTTGTGCGCATGGCGGTCCGACCTCGGATCATAATAATGTCTAGTTCAAAATACGATTCCAAACAGATCCGCGCCGTCAACGGATGATTAGCATTGCTACCTAGATCAGCAGTAGTGCTGACTCAGGTCCGCCGAATCGGTTCGTCTTGTCTCGTCGTGTTCTCTCAACACGAACGGCAATTTACCTGCGATTAAGTTCGGAAAGTTACCTTCGACGTGGCCGTTTTCCTCCGACCACCTTGAATTTTGTCTCCACAACGTTCGGTCTGGATGCACGGATTTCTTATGCACTGAAAACCGCGATTCTCTCTGAGAACTTCCCGGACAGACCTTGCTTTGTTGTCAATTTAGCTGATTGAGTGCCTGTAGGCAATGCCGATCAGTCCCGAAACGCTCGTATGTTGAGCAAATCCATCAAACCTGCAGTAAGGGGCGGTTGGCCACCCAATTAGTCACTATGGCCAGCCCTGCGAGTATCGAGGTAGGCCCCGACGTCTGCGCTGACACTTTCGCATGTCGTATCATCCATCTGGGGCCTCCGTTCCTCAAGTGGTTGTGGCGCAACTCCACTACTAAATGGTCCACCCCGCCCCTCCGGACGGCGTAGGTGTCAGCCGATTGGCGCGCCCGGCGAACCGGGCTAATTCGAGCACGAGAAGCTCGCCGCCAGATTCTGGTCACCACCGATGTATTTGGGCCAATGCGGGTATTCGCACATGGGCCTCGTACGTCCGGCTGTTGCCGGAGTCAGGTCGGTGATAGTCAGATCTTTGGGCTCAACTCCTTTCGTCACCCAGTTGTCCAACACCGTTAGACCGTCATATGAACCATTGAACTGTCCGCCGACGCCGTGGGCCGCGCCCGGAACCAGGTAGAACTTCAGAGATTGACTGAGTGGCCCCTGTCCGAATCGGGATACCAGCCGGTTATAGTAATCAATCGACAATTGCGCTGGAATGAACTGGTCTGATTGCCCGTGCTGGAGAATGATCTTGCCGCCGCGGCGCTGGAATTGACTCAAATCAGTGCTGGTGCTGTCCATGAGTGCGCTTACCGCCTGAATGCGCGAGGTTAATGATCCCGGGTTCGCAGGATTAAAATTCAGAATGCTGGATGCAGCGTCGCGGGCGACCGCAAACCGGAGCATGTCGTTTGAGAAGGTGTAATAAAATGCGCTCTCGCCGACCACCCCAGGCTCTATCACCGCATCGGCAGCTGACGCGCCCCAAGCCAGGCCGGTGGACCAGAAGTCCGCCCCGGAGAACGCGTTATACGCCGGGAAAGTTTGAATTCCGTTTGCCAGATTGAAGCTAAGGTTAAGCGGTGTGCCAGCGGTGGTCATCGTATTGATTTGCGCGTCTGACAAGCAACTATCCCCGGTGTCGGCCCCGCTTGGGCAGCGAATCACCGTTGGATCGAATACGCATGCTGCAGGGTTACTGACAATGCCGTCGGCGACGCCATCCAGAGCGTCGCATTGCTTCATGACGGCTGCGAGAACGGCCTTGCCTTTAGCAGGCGTGATGTATCCTCCAGGTGCCAGCAAAGATTGCGAGATCCTGCCCATCTGGAGCCATAGTCCAGTTATTTCCGACGCGGGAAAGGTGGAAATGATACCGTCGTAGTCTTGCGGGAACCGTTGTGCCGCAATCAAACCCTGCCGTCCACCGCTCGAACCACCAATAAAATAACTGTGCACGAAGTCCGAGCCATATCGTGCCTTTGCAATGTAGGCTGCGAAATCATGAGTCTTCTTAATGTGGTCGCCTGCGTAGTTGGCGAGTGCCTCATCGTTAGCTGCAAACGAACCGTCCAGGGCGTTACCCTCATGCCCGCTGTCGCTTCCCACCGTTACGTAACCCCTGCGCAACGGCGTACTGACCCCCGCGGGCTCCGCCCCGAGTAAGAACCCGTCAGCGGGTGAGCCCTCGGTACTGGCTATGGTGCCGTCAAATCCCCCGCCACCAAAGTGAACAACTTTTCCGTTGAAGTTAGTCGGAAGGTCCACCTCCGTCCGAATATCGGGCGCATTGAAATCGACCGGGTGAATAGTTCCGAGCACTTTGCAGTACTCGCCATTGCTGTTACCAGAATCGGTATCGGCAACGAGCGTCGCGGACACGATAGTGGCACCGGTTGTCGGCAACCCAATAGAGCTGGCAGGAACAGTCATACCAGCCAACGCACTGCACTTCTCGGCTGGCGTCACGGCCGCGACGTTTGCCGGTGCGGCGTCATTGCCGCCGCAGCCAGATACGGCAACGGCTAATGCTGCGAATAGAACACTCACAATAGTCGGGCTTCGGCGAATTCTGAACCGGGTTCTCATTCTCGTCTCCATATATTTTTTTGCTACCACAATACGCTGCTTATGGAGGGCAGTATCTCCCTCCCGCCGCTGATTCGGTGACGCGTTGGCGAGAAGACTGCTGCCCCAATAAGCGATAACGCTTCACTTGTTTTGCGGCGGTGATCAGGTGCGGGGCTCTCGTGGAGCCAGCTCCGGTTGCTCTGCGCAACCGGGCGCGAGGCTTGTTCTGATTTGCCGGACACGACTGAAGTGTCAGCCTGGCTGGGACGCCAATCCATGTCCGCCGACCTCAGTTTGCATGAGGTCTGTGGACAGGCTGGGCTTTCGTTGTGCTTCGTGCGTTGGCGCTAACCGGGCCACCGATACGCCCGGCCGCAACGCGGCCTCGATCAATACTCGCTTGCTCTTCTCGTCGTAGCGCCGACGACCGTCGGCACTCTTGCGAACTACTTTTAACTCTGAGTCTTTGTCAGCCATAGGTGTCCACCTTCACGGTAGGTGGACACCTATGCTCCCCGCTCAGGGTGCCGCTGGGTAGACGTCGATAATGGATCGCGTACGTTCAAACCTGCAAGGCCAATGGTATCGATCCATACCACTACCTGACTTGGCTGTTCGAGCGCCTGCCCCTGGCAAAGACAGCCGACGACTACGAGGCGCTCGTTCCATGGCGAATGCCCGTCGACCTCCGCTGATCTATCCCTCTACCACGTCCCACGAGTTCCGTCACTTCACTCTGAGCGGCGCCGCAAATGGATCGCTTACCGTCAGACTGAACGCGAAAACCGCGTCAATCGCAGTGACAGGTTCGGAGGGACACTGGGGCGTTTCCTACGGCCTCGCCCAGCTTGTTTCGCTGAGCAGCGATAAGTCAACACGGCTGGCAGTCACGGACTGGCATTACTGGCACGATCAAGGTTACGTATTCCGAGGTTCAGACTTCTGGCGGGTTGCGCTAACGGATACCGCCCAACACTGCGCTCCCGCATACATCGCTCAAGCAAGCAACGTCAGGGTTCGACAACAATCTTCCCTATTCTGCCTCGCTCAGATAGTCGCGCAAACGCCTCTCCCGCCTGGTCCAAGGAGTATTTCAAACAAAGTGGCTCTTTCAGAGAGCCGTCGGTGAAACAACGGAATATTTTTCTGACGACAGAAAGCGCTTCATCCGGCGATGCCTGCACAAAGTGGCGAACATCAACGCCGACGAGACTTGCGGACTTGAGCAAAGTCAGGTTTGCAGGCAGCTTCGGTATCGTCCCTGACGCAAACCCGACGACCAAATGGCGGCCCGCCTTCCCCAATGAACGGAACACCGACTCGAAGTCTTCGCCACCAATCGGATCGAAAACAACGTCGATTCGTCCATCTACGTCCAGGTCTCTCAAACTCTCGCGTAACGAACTTTGGTCAGCCTGATGCACTATCACTTCAGCCGCACCCAACTCCGCCACCCTTGCAGCCTTAGCCGCGGATGAAACCACCGCGATTACTCGAGCGCCCTGTGCCGCCGCGGTTTGAATCGCCGCTTGACCAACACCTCCGGCCGCCCCCAGCACCAGCGCTGTCTCACCTCGCCGCAAGCATCCCCGCTCAACCAGAGCGTAATGTGCGGTGAGGTAGTCCACAAATGCCAGTGCCGCTATTCGTGCATCAAGGCCTTCCGGCAGGACGACAATATCCTTCGCTAGAGCGATGGCATATTCGGCCAACCCACCGCCGAGTTGCCAAACAGCCACCCGGTCTCCCCCGGCGACATCTTCGACGCCTGTTCCAACGGCCGCTATAACCCCCGCAATTTCACCTCCAGGCACATATGGCAGTTCAGGCTGTATCTGATACTTGCCGCGAACAATAAGGCCGTCAACGAAACCAAGCCCCGTCGCCTCAACACGAATCAGGACTTCACCTGCTGCTGGCGCTGGCTTCTCGAATGACTCGACGGTCATCGCAAGTGGACCACTCAAGTCCCGGACTACAACTCGACGCATTGGCGTTCTCCTGAAGACCATTCGTACGATGTTGGCGTGGCATCGCCCATTCCGGGCAGGTCATGGACACGAACCAAATACATTGAACTTCAAGCGTAATGTGGAATACAAAAAAGCGTTGAACTCCGACTCTAGACTCCGAGTGCAACTGGCGAATATGAGAGCAAGGCGGTCATGCTTCATCGCGGTGCCCGCGAATGGAAAACAGCTAACGAGCCAGAGCCTGTCCGCACCTCTTTGCTGCCCATGTCCGCAAATGGGCCTGTCATCATCCGAGTTTCCGGACACCATCCAACGCCTCATTATTGCCACGAGACGTCCACTGTCGCCGCCAACGCTTGCCAAGTGCAATCATTTCGCCAGCAATTCCACTTCGGAACGTCAGCACACAGAGGATAAAGATTAGTCCGATAACTATCGACGCTGAGTCACCAAGAGTTCGAAACCACTCCACATGAGTGTTATTCGCTAGCCAGTCACCAATCGACCCAAGCTGGTCTTCCAGCCCGACGATAAGTATCGCTCCAATCACTGGACCGACGAACGTCCCCACCCCACCGACAAGAGTCATCAGCACGACCAGCCCTGAAGTACTCCAGTGAACATCATTCAACGTTTCGAATCCAAGCACCAGAGCTTTGGTCGAGCCGGCAAGCCCCGACAGCATTGCAGACAGGACGAACGCCAGAAGCTTAAAGTGGCTTACATCGTAGCCCAACGAAACGGCTCGCGCTTCATTTCCCTTGATCGCCGCAAGCACCCGTCCAAACGGTGAGTTCACTATCCTGAGAATTGCGCCGTATCCCAAAGCACAGATCCCCAAGACAACGTAGTAGGTAGACAAATCGCTACGTAGACTAATAATGCCAAGGACCGAACCCCGTGGGATGTTCTGCATCCCGTCCTCGCCGCCCGTAAAGGACCAATGGACAAAGAGGAAATAAGCCATCTGTGCCAGAGCGAGCGTGATCATCGTGAAGTAGATCCCCTCCCGTCTAATGGCGAATATTCCCATCACGAAACCGACGACACCGGCACCCAAGACACCCGCTAAAAGGCCGATCTCGAGCGGAAAGCCCAAATCCCGCACCATCAGACCTGTGATGTAGCCGGCACCCCCAAACAGGACAGCATGGCCAAAAGACAGAAGCCCGGCAAATCCGAACAGCAGATTGAACGCGCTGGCGAAGAGAGCGAAGCACATAATTTTCATGAGCAACAACGGATATACAACCGCCGGAGCTGCAACTAAAAAAGCTAACACGGCCAGAGCGCTCAACCGCTTCACGAAAGTCATATCATTCATCGCTGTTTCCCAAATAAACCGGCAGGACGCACAACCAAGATCAAGGCCATCAGAATGAAGACAATCGTCTCCGACAACTCTGGATAGACAACCCGGGTCAATCCTTCAATTAAACCAAGGGAAAGTCCCGTCACAATCGAACCTGCAATCGAACCCATTCCGCCAATCACCACAACGGCAAAGACGGTAATAATTGAATTCGATCCCATTAAAGGGGACACTTGAATGACGGGAGCGGCAAGAACACCAGCAAGTGCCGCCAGACCAACACCAACCGCGTATGTCAACGTGACCATAAACGGGACATCGACACCGAACGCTTCTACGAGCTTAGGATTCTCGATAGCCGCGCGCAGGTATGAGCCGACCTTCGTTCGCTCTATCAGAAACCACGTAGCGACACATACAACAACCGAAACCAAGACCACCCAGACGCGATAGGTCGGTAAGGTAAGAAAATGAAGGTCTAACACGCCCGCTAACTCATCTGGTGCTGAGTAAGGTTGCCCAGAAACCCCGTAAATTGACCGGAATCCGCCCTCGATCACAAGGGCTACGCCAAATGTGAGCAACAGTCCGTAGACAGGGTCGATTCGATATATTCTCTTCAGCAACGTCAGCTCCATCACCGCACCGATCAACCCTACGATGATAGGCGCCGCAACCAGCATGACCCAGTAGCTGGCACCTAGATAATTGAGTCCCATCCACGTCAGGATCCCACCCATCATATAGAGCGCACCGTGGGAAAAATTGATGATCCCCAAAAGGCCAAAGATTACTGCAAGTCCCAACGAGAGGATCGCGTAGAACGAGCCATTTACTAGCCCAATGATGAGCTGGCCAATCAGTGCTGAAACCGGCAATCCAAATATTTCCGTCATCGCTTTTCCCTTAGATTCCGAGCTTCTCGCGTAGATCGGAACGGCGCACGTCAACCGAACTAGCAGGGAAACCGTCAATGATTCTTCCATGCTCCATCACGTACAACCGGTCAGCCAAACGCGATGCGAACTCGAAGTTCTGTTCGACAAGGAGAATCGTATAGCCCCGCCCCTTCAGATCTCGGACGAGTTCCGCCAGGGCTTGTACTATGACGGGCGCAAGCCCTTCTGATATTTCGTCAAGCAGGAGGAGCTTCGCACCCGTTCTTACAATTCGAGCGACAGCCAACATTTGCTGCTCACCTCCAGAAAGGCGCGTGCCCGGCGTTTCCCGACGCTCGGCTAGGTTCGGAAACATGCCGTAGATTTCGCTCATCGGCATTCCCTTTCCTGCCCGGGGAATCAGAGGTGGAAGCTTGAGATTTTCTTCAGTTGTTAGGCCACTGAAAATACCTCGTTCCTCCGGACAGTAACCCACGCCCAACCGTGCGGTTCTGTAAGTCGACATTCCGATGACTTCTCTACCATCGATCTTCACTGAGCCACTTCGTGACGTCGTGAGCCCCATAATCGCGCGCAGAGTCGTTGTACGACCGGACCCGTTTCGGCCAAGCAGGGTTACCACCTCACCTTCTCCAACCGAAAGATTTACTCCATGCAGAATGTGCGATTCGCCATACCAGGCCTGGAGATTCGTAAGCTCAAGCGCAGTTCTCATCGTTCTGCCTCAGTGTCTTCGTGGGTATTCGACTGGAAAACTCTGCGCTCCTCAGAAGCTTTCCGATCCCATGTAAGCTTCGATTACGCTCGGCATCGAAGAGACCTCCTCATAAGGTCCCTCTGCGATTACCGAACCCCTCTGCAACACCGTGATCATGTCGCATAGGCCCGAGACGACACTCATGTTGTGCTCCACCATCAGAATCGTTCGCCCATCGGATACCTTCCTGATTAGGTCAGTTACATTGTGGACGTCCTCGTGTCCCATCCCTTGAGTTGGCTCGTCGAGCAACATGAGTTCCGGCTCGGTACTCAGAGTGGTCGCGATTTCCAGCGCCCGCTTTCTTCCATAAGAAAGCTCACCCGCCAGTACGTCCGCGAATACAGATAAATCTACCTCGTCCAGGTAGCTCATTGCGCGCTCATTCAGAGCATTAAGCGCGCTTCGTCGCTTAAGAAAATGCAATGAATTTCCCATTTTCCTTTGCATCGCAATGCGAACGTTCTCGAGCACGCTAAGATTCGGGAACACTGCAGATATCTGGAACGAGCGAACTACGCCCATCCGCGCAATTCGAACCGGCGACGCGGCCGTAATATCGTGTCCGTTGAAATAGATCTGACCGGCGGAGGGGGTCAAAAACTTCGTAAGAAGATTGAAGCAGGTAGTTTTTCCGGCGCCGTTTGGACCGATCAGCGCATGTATATGCCCGCGTTGGACCTTCAAGTTGACATCGGATACCGCGGCAAAACCACGGAACTCCTTGGAGAGACCGCGCGTCTCAAGGATTGGCTCGAACAGCAAGGGCGCCCCCTTACACAGTGATCTTTCATATTTGGGCGAATTACCACGTCTAATGACTAGCAAAACACTAGTCGCGTCGTGTATCCGTCCGCTCAACTACAGCCAAGACAGAGTGGATATGCCGCAGCAGAGAGAAAGTGTCATATAACCTTCTCTCTACACGGGTCGGACTGCATGGACTTCTTACTGACAGCGTGGCATGTCCGATCTCAATGGGAGTTGTTTGTCCGACTCAGGTCTTAGTCTGCAAGAGGGGGCATCGGCTTTTGTTGACGGGGATCGTCACTGTATCCGCAGGAAGGACCTTGATCAACTTGTAGTAGTCCCATGGGTGCTTAGACTCCGCCGGGGATTTCACCTGGAAAAGGTACATGTCGTGAACCATCCGACCATCTTCACGAATTCGACCGTTTTTCGCGAAAAAGTCGTTGATTGGCATCTCACGCATTTTCTTCATGACAGGGCCAGCTTCATCCGTACCAGCAGCTTCGACAGCCTTCAGATAGTGCATGATTGATGAATAGTCGCCGGCCTGCACACTGTTCGGCATCTTTTTCATCTTTTCGAAATAGCGCTTCGAGAAGCTGCGCGTCTCATCGTTCATGTCCCAGTAAAACGGATCCGTAAGCAGCATGCCCTGGGCAACAGAGAGACCCATACCATTGACATCGGTGATCATGGTGGCGAGTCCCACAATACTTTGCTTACCGTCTTTCGTAATGCCGAATTCCTGTGCCGTTTTCATGGCGTTGACGGTGTCAACACCAGCATTCGCCAGGCCGATAACCGTTGCCCCCGACGCTTGACCTTGAAGCATAAACGAAGAAAAGTCCGATGCGCCAAGCGGATGTTTGACCGACCCGAGAACCTTGCCGCCGTTTTGCGTAACGGTAGTTGTCAGCCGGTCGAGCATCAGCGTACCGAATGCATAGTCAGCCGCGAGGATAAACCACGTCTTGCCACCGCGGTCGACCATCGATTTCCCGGTTCCATTCGCAAATGCATACGAGTCCGCCACGTATTGAACAGTATTCGGGCTACACTCCTCGTTCGTTAGCCGCTCGGTCATCGCCCCGGCAACGATTGCGATACGATTCTTCTCCTTGGCAATGTGACTGACTGCGAGCGCGACGGACGAGTTAGTCAGGTCCGCTATCACATCAACGTTCTGGGTATCAAACCACTCACGCGCTTTGGTCGCGGCGATGTCCGTCTTGTTCTGATGGTCAGCGACGACAACTTCAATCGGCTTGCCAAGTACCTTCCCGCCAAAGTCGGCGACCGCCATCTTGATCGCGGCGACAGCACCGGGCCCTGCGAATTCCGAGTAGTTTCCTGACATGTCTGTCAGAATCCCGATCTTCACGACACCGTCGGAGATTTTCGGATCCTGCGCAAAAGCGCATGAACTCGCCACAAGAGCAAACATTGAGATTGCCGCAGTAACAGCATGCTTTTTCATCGACTGTCTCCTAATATATTTTCCGGCTTTTCCGGATTATTATTTTTTGAAAAGCTTTACGACTGCTGATATGTCTTTTTGCCCGTCACCTTGCTGGCTGACCAATTGAAAGAATTGCTTGGATGTGGCCGTCATCGGTAGCGCCTGACCAGCCTGGTGAGCGGCATCAAGCGCAAGGGTTAGGTCCTTGATCATCAAGTCGCACGCGAATCCGCCCAAGAAGTCGTTCGACGCTGGCGAGTCCTTCACGACACCTGGATAGGGGTTATAGATTTCCGAGACCCAGCATCGTCCAGATGAAGTATTGATAATTTTTGCGAGTACATCTGGGCTGAGTCCGAGACGCTCTCCAAGGCACATCGATTCAGATACGGCGACCGTCGAAACGCCGAGCAGCAAGTTGTTGCAAAGTTTTGCTGCCTGCCCGCTCCCTGCGGGCCCGCAATGAACGATATTCCGCCCCATTGCTGAAAGGACCGGTTGGGCAGCCGCAAATCCGAACTCCGAGCCCCCAACCATAAAAGTGAGTGTACCGGCCTTCGCACCGGGCACCCCGCCAGATACAGGCGCGTCGATCAAATGCTGCCCAGACGCCTTCGCTAGACCTTCAAGTTCAACTGCCGTTTGCGGATCGCTGGTGCTGCAGTCGATGACAAGCGAGCCTTTCTTCGAATGCGCAAGGATACCCTCTGCACCACACATCACCGCCCGCACGATGGCGGGCTTAGGCAGCATCGTGACGACAACATCGACTCTAGATGCCAGCTCCGGAACAGAGTTAGTTGCAACGCAACCAAACTCTGACGCCTGTTCCATCGCTGGCTTAGACAGGTCGTAGACGTGAACACGCATACCTGCAGCAACGAGGTTCCTGACCATCGGAACACCCATATGGCCGAGGCCGATAAATCCAACTTCCATGATGTCTCCAGATTTTTTCTTGGCTTATCTGCTTTCAGGGATGCAGGATCATTTTTCCTAGATGCCTGTCTAACGCGATATCCTCTTGTGCTCGAAGCGCGTCGGCGAGGGGATAAACTGTCTGAATGAGCGGCGTCAGCTTTCCGGATTCGAACAGCGGGTAGATATCTCGCCGAAACTCCGAAAAAAGTTCGGCCTTTTGCTGGAGCGTCCGCGTCCGGAAGGAAACGCCGACCAGCGACACCCGCTTTCGCGCAAGCGTATCGAGGTCGAGTTCGTCCTTGGTGCCTCCCATCCAGCCGACACTGACGATGTGCCCCCCCAGCGCCACGCTTGCAAGGTTATCGGCAAGTGCGCCTCCACCGACCATGTCGATTACAACGTCAACACCTCGGCCATCAGTGAGTTCGAGGACCCGCTGAGCGATGTTGTTCTCACCCTTTACCAGGAAGTGGTTGATGCCGTACTTTTCGAGGTCGGCCGCTTTCTGACGGTTCCGCCCAGTACCAATCACGAGTTCACTTCCAATCGCCTTTGCAATCTGCAGCGTCGCCACGCCCACAGCCGAGGCTGCACCTTGGATCAGAAGCGTCTTGCCTTTGGTGAATCGACCGTTGGTGACGAGCGCGTTATGAGCAGTCGGGTAGACCGTTGTAACCGCGGCCGCGTAGTCGTAGCCGAATCCCTTAGGGATGGGATTCGCTACGCGGCAGTCGATAATCGCCTTCTCTGCATAGGCTCCGGTAGTCATGCCCATTACCTTGTCGCCAACTTTGAATCCGGTCACCTCGCTGCCGACTGCGATTACATCACCGGCCATCTCAAGACCGGCAATGAGCGGCTTGCCAGCGGCAGGCCCTCCATGAGCAGTCGATCGGAGCAGGTCAATACGATTGATTCCTGCAGCTTTGACGGAAACGAGGAGTTCAGTCGGGCCAGGTGTGGGCTCATCTACTTCTTGGTATCGAAGGGTTGGCCTTTCCTTACCCTCCTCCTGGAAAATCAAAACTGCTTTCATAGGACCATCCTCTGAGTAATCCGCAACTACGCTTGAGCGAAGCAGACGCCCCTTTCCGGGGACGTCGCTTGAATTTACTCAGTCAGTTCATGCGGTTGGATTGAATGCGAGCGATATCGGCAGTGCCCCGTCGTCAGGCTCAGGCCAACGCTGTGACACAGTCTTCAATTTCGTATAGAAGCGCGCCGCGTCCGGACCATAGAGATGACCTTCGCCGAACTTCGACCGACGCAGCCCCCCAAAATTGAAATAGGACGTGGGCAGGGGAACGGGAACGTTCACTCCAATCATGCCGGATTCGACTTCCATCATGAAACGATGTGCCGACTTGCCGTCTCGGGTGAAGATCACCGAACCGTTTCCGTATTCATGGCTATTCGTGATAGCGATGGCCTCATCGAAGGTCGCCGGTCGCATGATGCCTCGCACAGGACCAAAGACCTCTTCTTTGTACATCTGCATGTCCGCCGTAATCCGATCGAAGAGCGTCGGCCCGAGGTAGTAACCGTTCGGATTTCCCGGAATTTCAATATTCCGACCGTCAATCACCATCTCACCGCCCTCTTCGAGACAGCGGGCAATCGCCTTCTCAACGGATGCTTTCGATTCCTTGCTGACCACAGCCCCAAAATCGGCGGTCGCATCATCGTACGGGCCGACTTTCAGCGCCTTTATTTTTGGAATAATGAGTTCCCGAAGTCGCTCCGCCGTCTCATTTCCGACAGGAAGCAGCAGGGACACCGCCATGCAACGCTGGCTCGACGAGCCGAATCCTGCGGAAACGAAGGCGCTTGCAGCAGCTTCCAGATCCGCATCTGGCATGACGACCATATGATTCTTGCCGCCCGTAAAAGCAGCGACGCGCTTGTTATGAGACGTCCCTTTCTGATACACGTATTCGCCGACGCCGGTGGAGCCCACAAAGCTAATGCCGGCAATTCCAGGATGCTCGAGGATGGCGTCTACAACTTCCTTGTCACCCTGAACAACATTGAATACGCCATTCGGTAGACCTGCCTCCTTCCAAAGACGCGCGAACTCCAAAGCTGCACTCGGTACTTTCTCGGACGGTTTCCAGACGATGCTGTTCCCGACAGCGACTGCCATCGTCATCATGACTGCAGGAACCATGATCGGAAAGTTAAACGGCGTGATACATCCAACTACTCCAATCGGCCGACGCATTGAAAATACCTCAATGTCACCGCCCACGTTGTTTGCGTATTCGCCCTTTGTGACATGGGGTGCTGCGCATGCGAACTCGATCCCTTCAATTGCGCGACCGATTTCTCCCTTTGCATCTGCGATCGTCTTCCCATGTTCGCGGCCAATGGCATCGGCGAGAACATCCATATTCGCAATCACGAGGTCGCGCAGCTTGAATACGACCGCCAGCCGAGCTGCGTGGGATGCCCGCCCCCACTTGGCAGCTGCTTCCGCTGCCACTTTGACAGCGTGATCCACCGTTTGACGACTGCCAAAGACGCAGCGGGCAACCTCCTGACCAGTGGACGGGTTGAAGACGGGGCCGCTGCGAGCGTCCGTGTCATGGGTCAGTTCGCCGCCGATGAAGTGAGCAATCTGCTTACTCATGTGGTACGTCTCCGAGAGTTGTAGTTGAACTTGAGCCATATCTTATTTCACTATTTCTGCATTTTCGAGCGGCACAACTGGAAGAGGGCTATGCAAAATTGCATAGCGAGGAGTGAGACGAGTCGGCCACGCCGCAGCGATCAGAGAGTCTTTTTGCACGCGGGCACATGAATGAAGTAGCGACAGGCGGCGTCGCGTACACACCAAATAGGCGGTCGGCAAGCGCGGGCTGGAGGAAGCGCGTCGAGCAGGAAATCCGAAGCTCGTTACTATTGCGTCTGAGGGTTTGTACTTGACTCGTCGCGGACAGTTGCGTGTGTCCTGGCATGCGAGGACTTCCACTCGCAAGAGCGCGAGCCGGTTTCGCAATGAGGCGACCAGATGTTGGAACACAACAGCCCACGTCGTCTGAGGGCAAACGCGAAGCGGATGCGACTACGTCGTCAACGACAACCGTAAGCAAACGACGCCTGTGTACGGACTTCCGGGTGCAGTGCGTCCAAGCAACCTGCGAAGCCGAAGAAGGTGGCAAATTCTCGCTGTGCGTCACCACCGCAGTCGGTTCGATGACTGGCATTCTCCAGGCAGCAAATCTAGCGAGGCGGATCGGGTGCCGGCGCGCAATCCTCATCGGCTTACTCGCGGCGCTAGCCGGACTTATCGGAGTCGCTGCAGGCACGCTAACAGCCTCCGCCTGGACCGTAGGCATTGGTCTAAGCTTGCTCGGGCTCGGAGTTTCTGTTTCCGAGGTCGCAGTTAATGTTTTAGGCGCTGACGTAGAGAAGGCGCTCGGGCGCTCAGTATTGCCCCACATACACGGCTGTTACAGCCTCGGTAGCGTCTGTGGCTCAGTCTGTGGGCTCCTTGTTATGGCGCAAGGCTTCAAGTTCGAATGGCATATGCTCGTCGCGTGTGTGTTCGTGGCTCCGGCTACCCTATTTGTTGCGAAGAGGATGAGTGGCGTAGCAGCAGCAAATAATGGGCGTAGTCGACAGCAAGCGCCGAGAGTGGCTTTCTTTAGTGCACTTGCGAGGGAGCGCCGGCTGCTCCTCTGCGGCCTAACTATTCTCACATTGGCACTAACGGAAGGAGCAGTCAATGACTGGCTTCCTTTGCTGATGGTTGACGTACATGGGCTTCCTGAGGAAAGAAGCTCGCTAATGTTCATAGCTTTTGCAGCAACCATGACTGTTAGCCGGTTCAGCGGAGCTGCCATACTCACCCACTTTGGCCCTGCCTTCGTGACACGCGTGAGCGGAGTCCTCACTGCTCTGGGCATTCTTTTCGTGGCATTCTCGCCTAATATATCAGTCGCCGCGGTGTCGACTGTGCTGTGGGCAGTCGGCGTGTCACTTGGTTTCCCCGTCGCAATGTCAGCGGGTGCGTCGGCCGGCACTGATCCTGAGACCAGTATCAGCGTACTTGCGACGCTAGGGTACATTGCATTCCTTGTAGGTCCGCCGATGCTAGGATACCTCGGAGAGCGCGTGGGACTGCGATTTGCCATGATCGCGGTACTTGTCCTGATGATCTTCCCAATCGTGCTTGCTTCCGCCTTTAAAAACCCCGAAGAAGATGGAAGCTGTGCGATGAGCAGAGACTGAGGATGTTCTCCCAAACACTAAAATCGCGTAACGCTTACCTCCTACGACACAACAGGCACCCTTTCGACGGAGACACTGCACATGAGGCGGTCATCCTTCGGAATTGGCTCTGTGATTTGCATATCAAGGACGCGTCATGAACCAGTTTGACTGGGACAACCTTAGGGTCTTTCTCGCCGCCGCCCGTGCGCAGTCTGGACTAGAAGCGTCCCACATTCTTCGAATGAGCCAGTCCACTATTTCGCGGCGCATACAGCGACTGGAAAAGGACACCGGCACAAAGCTTTTTAAACGCAGCTCGCAGGGGCTTAGTCTGACGAGTTCCGGACATCGGTTACTCGAACATGTCGAAAAACTAGAGAGCACCCTCTCCGCTGTGGAAACAACCGTGTTCAGTGACGCGGTTGCATTGAGCGGAGAAATCCGACTAGGAGCAACTGAGGGATTTGGAACGTTCTTTCTCGCACCACAGCTTGCCAATTTTTGCTCCCGTCATCCTGCCATAACTCTCGACATCCTTCCTCTACCTCGGACATTAAATCTCTCGAAGCGAGAAGCAGATGCCTCAGTAGCAATCGACAGGCCCAGCGCGAATAGCTTCGTCACCTGCAAGTTGACGGAGTACAGGCTTCTACCCTATGCGTCGAAGGCGTATCTCGAGCGCAGTTCGAAGATACGGAACAAAGACGATTTGATTAATCATCGCTGGATCGATTACGTGGATGATCTCATTTTTTCTCCCCAACAATTTTCACTAACCAGCTGGCTCCCATCTCTTAAGCCGTCCTTCCGGAGCACAAGCGTCATCGCTCAAGCTCAGGCTGTTAAGGCCGGCTTGGGCATCGCTGTACTTCCGTGCTTTTTGGGTAGTGTTACCGGAGATCTCGTTCCAATCCTGCCTAAAGAGGTCGACATCCGACGCACCTTCTGGCTCGTGGCCCCGCCTGAACGCCGAGAAATTGCTCGCGTCAAGGCGCTTTGGGAATATATCCGGGAAGTAGCAGAAGCAAACAAAGCCTTCTTGATGGGCGAAACCAACAAGTCCACTCCAGTGCACTAGCGCCTCTCCAAGAACAGTACTCGCGGGTTTCTCGCGCGCCTCCCACACGCTCAATGCTCAATGGTATGAAAACTGAAATCGTATCCGCTATTCATACTGGCACCGCGCTCGCTCAGGGCCCAGATACCGTACCATCTCAGGCACCGCGAATGCTTTCTCTCACCAATGGTACGGGGCGGTATATCCTCCCTTCCAGCCCTTAGAAGAGGGTGTTAGCAACCTTGGACAATCGGCGCAGCATGAACGAGCATCAACATTGCAAAGACGACGAAATGAAGCCCTGCAAGCGTCTGCGGAAGTCGCTCGTAATCTCGTGTGAGCCGCCGGAAGCGATTCAACCAGCCAAAGCTGCGCTCGACCACCCAGCGACGCGGCACGAAAGAGGCTTTGTCCTCGGTTGACTACTTCAACATACTGACGAGCCCGGGGCTGTTGGACATAACGGAAGCGTATTTGCCAGAACATCGGGAACGGCTATATCCGCCGACGGTGACGCTGTCGATGTTCATGCGCCAGGCGCTGGAAGAGGACACCTCCTGTCAGAAGGCGGTCAACGGGTGGGCCGCGCAGCGAGCAGCCGACGGGCTGCGCCCCATGAGTGTGCGTACGGGAGGCTACTGCCGCGCTCGCCAGAGACTGCCGCTGACGATGGTGCGGGAGTTGGCGCGCGAGACACGACGTCAACTGCACGAGCAGGCCAGACCGGCCTGGAAGTGGCGTCGGCGCCCGGTCAAGCTAGTTGACGGTACAGGGATCTCGATGCCCGATTCGCCGTCGAACCAGGCCCGCTTCCCGCAGTCCAGTTCGCAGGCCGAAGGAGTGGGATTTCCGAGCAGTTCGGACAGCGCGTCGCCCATGTCGCCAGTCGAGACGCCTCGCAGGTACAGCCACGGCAGCGATGACGACACTCGCGGGGACTTGCGCACGTAGGGCGGCACGATCGTCGAATTGAACTTCACCCCCGAGCCCGACGATGGCCGGAGGACGGTCGTGCGCAACGGCTATCTGCCAGAGCGCGAGATCGTCACGGCTGTGGGCCCTGTGCCGGTTCAGGTGTCAAATGTGCGAGACGTTCGTCTTCACATTCGAATACTGCTCGAGCATTGCCGCCAGTTCCGCCTCGATTGCCTGCTGGATAATCCGCCGCGCTCCTTGCTGGATCAGATCGTCCAGGCCGGGCGTACCCTTGATGTCTGCTTCTGCCGTTTGACTGCCGCTCGTATCCTGCGTATGTTTCGCCATGGCGGTGGAGTTCGATTGAGGAAGTGTTACCGTGAGAAGCAACATTCTCCGTCAATCGCCACCGCCTTCTCCCGCTTCTTCCCTACGCCGCGTACACCACTTTCAACAATAGCTCCCCGACAAGGCAGGAGTGAATTGATATGCGGTGGACTTGATCAGCTTTGCCCTAAGATTCATTTTGCCCATGCACTATTAGATCAGTGCAATTTCATTGGTTCAATGGACTAGGCGCAGAAATGTCCAGTGAACGCTGCAGTACAGGAGCCGACTGGCCAGCCGGGGAAATGAATAGGGCCTCGGATCTCGCGGCGCAGGAAACACGGTTGCGGCGGGTAAGGTAGCGCTTCAGGCGCCGTGACCGCCGTTGGGTGCAACGGAAGTTCCCGCTTCTTATTGAACCTTGCCTCCCGGATAATGAGCGTACCGTTGCGCGCATCGAATTCCTGCCGATCCAGATTGATCGCCTCACCGACACGCATACCAGTGACGGTGAGTAACCCTATCAATGTCTGGTAAGTTGCCGCTCGCAGTGGGGAGCTGGGATTCCTGCGGCGCTGATCAACTGGACAATCTCGTCCTCACGATCCAGATACGGGATAGCTCGGTGATCCCTCCAGGGCAGCAGGTCCGCATTGCAGAGCTCGATCGCTTCGGCCAGAAAAAGACTGACCAGATTGATCTGGACCAGCTGATTTTTGCGCTCTGCCGACTCGTGATTCTCGGCCTCGCCATCTTGAATATCGTCAATCGGCTCGTTTTCTCTGTATGCACGGTTACGGTCTAGTGGCATACTTCGATCAAACATGGGGCACCTCGAAAGATTTTCCTTGAGATATCGCCAGAACCACCATTTTCTGCCTCAATCGTAGAACCCACTCCTCGGTTAGGCGATGAAACTCGCTCCATCTACGCGACAGCCGAGAACATCAGAGTCCGATGCGATAGCAGCGCTAGCTCGTCCCCCTGAATTGCTTGAGGCATATTGCTCTGCAAACACTCCATCCACGTTTTTATCTTGGCATCTACAAAATGTCGTGATGGATAAATCGCGTAGATGTTCATACTTTGCAACGTGAATTCTGGCAGCACACGAACGAGAGTACCATCCAGCAGACCATCGACTGCCGCGAATAGAGGCAGAATGCCGATTCCCATCCCACTTGTAACTCCAGAGACGATTACTTCCGACACGTTCGTCTGTAGAACGCCTTTTATGGGAACCTCCACGCGGCCCGCGGGGCCATCTAACGTCCACAGTCCGGCCTCAGGAGCAGCTACCTCAAGCGTTAGGCAGTCGTGTAAAGGAAGCTCACTCGGTAAGCGGGGAGTGCCGCGTTTTTCGAGGTATTCCTTGGATGCACACAATACGCCATATATCGACCCTACCTGGTGCGCAACCAGATCTGAGTCCGGAAGAGCCAACGCGGCAACTATGGCGACGTCACAGCTCCCATCGAACAGATCAGGCATTTGCTGAGAGCAACTCAATTGGACAACGATATCCGGATAGGCTTCCCGGTATCGGCGAATGGTCGGCAAGACGTAACGGCGGCCGATTGACGAGTAACTATGAACCTTCAACGTGCCAGTAGGGTGCAAGTGTGCGTCCGTTGCCTCCTCCTCGGCCAGATCTACATTCGCCACAATCAAACGACATCGTTCCAAATATCTCGCTCCCGCAGCGGTTAGTGACAGACGTCGCGTGGAACGATTGAGAAGCCTAGTGCGCAGACGTTTCTCGAGGTCTGAGACAGCGCGCGAAACTGCGCCTGTGTTTAGTTCTGCAGCGCGCGCTGCAGCCGTAAAGCTTCCCGAATCGACAACCTGAATAAGTAGCCTCATCGAATCGATTCTGTCCATCTCCACCCTTCATCTTACGATGCACTCGGTGCGCGTCGCCGTACCGTGGTACCAAAGGGCCCATTGTGCGGAAATCTCACGACATGGCCCATCATATGACGATTTTTGCACCCAAGCGCGTAGTTCGTTACTCATTTTATGCACAACGATCGTGCGTTTGAGCCGTGGCGGATTCTTGACGCGGCGCGTACGATTCGGGCGTTACTCCTACTCGCCAGCAGAGTTGTAGATCCATTCTTGCGGCTCGGCGAACCAGTGCTTATGACGCAGCAGTATGCTTCCCCTCAGTGCGCTCAAAAATCGACCGCAAGCCTCATTGCAGATAGCGCACGGCTGTGGTTCGACGAGGACGGACTCGCGTGGCTTTTTGCCTTCAAAGCCGCCCTTGCCGCAGTTCTAGCTCTAGCGATTGCCATGCGCCTAGATCTCCCCCAACCGCGAACGGCAATGGTCACGGTATTCATAGTTATGCGCCCACAAACCGGCCTCGTGTTTGCACGGGGCTTCTACCGCGTCGCGGGCACCATCGTTGGCGTTTTTGTGGCAATAACCCTGATTGCCGCGGTTGGACAATACCCCGAGGCTTTCATCATCCTTTCCGCCCTTTGGATTGCCATTTGCACTGCTGGCGCAGCCAGGAACAGAAACTCGCGGTCCTATGGTTTTGTCCTAGCAGGGTACACGGCCGCAGTGGTTGGCGTTCCGGCACTTCAAGATCCAAATTCTGCCTTCCTGATCGCGTCTACACGCGTGGCCGAGCTTTCCTTAGGCGTTATTTGCGCGAGCGTTGTTAGCGCCCTTGTCTTCCCGTCGTACGCAGGCAATCAGATTCAGGCTGCGCTGCGTGCCCAAGCTTCAAAGTTTCTGTCGTATCTCGCGAAGTCTTTCCCTTCAGACAGTTACGTAGAGGATGTCGTAGCGATGCACGAGCATCTAATTACGTCGCTAGTGAACTTCGAATCACTCAGAGTCGTCGCGGTTCTTGAAAGTCACGACATGAAACGCCGCAGTCAGCGCATGCAGAGACTCAGCGCGGAGCTCATGGCTGCGTCTACACGCTTCCATTCCCTAGTGCACTTCCGGAACCAGCTACGCCGCGAGGGCGACGAGACAACGATTAATTTGCTTAATCATTGCGTTGCCGGTTTGGGGAAGTTACTATCGACGCCCTCGACCGCGCTCTCAACATACGAAGCAGCGAAACAAGTGGCGCACAATCTCGATCGGGTTAGGGTGCGCGTGAATCGACGGATAGCCAATGCACTGGTCGCCAAAGAAGGCAAAACGTCGCCGTCTCTCAATCTCAAAACCGCTACAGCACAACTCGAACGTTTTGGCGTGGAGCTATCGGCATACGTCCGCACCTATGCTTCTTTACATGAGGAGCGCCACCCGCGCGAAGAGTGGCTCGAAGTGCTCACACCCAAAACTGATCTTCTCGTCGCAATGGCAGCGGGAGCTCGTGCTGGCGTCGCAGCGTTGTCTCTAGGTTTTTTTTGGATGGCCACTGCGTGGCCAAGCGGTGCGACTGCTCTTGTACAAGGCACAGCCATCTGCGCGCTTTCCTCCACTGCAGTGAATCCCTTTCGATTCGCAACTCAGATCGCATGGGGAACCGTTGTGGGAGGCCTAGTGGGCGCCGCACTTGTGTTTCTTGTGTATCCTCAAATCGACGGCTTTCCTTTACTGTCGCTGGCCATCGCCACAGCTACAATTCCCGGTGCACTTGTCATGACACGCGCAAAAATATCCGGTTATGGAATCGGCTACTGTGTATTCATGCCGGCGCTAGCCGGACCAGAAAATCCACAATCTTTTGCTCCTGATACCTTTATCAATGATGCAATTGCGATCGTTCTATCGATGTTCGTTGCAGCAATTGCCCAAGCGCTAATACTTCCCGCCACGTCAATCTGGTTCCGAAGACGCATCACAGCGCGATTGAAAAAAGAGGTTTCTCATGCGTACTCGGCTCCTCTAAAAGGACTTCGTGCCACTTTCGAGAGCGGCACTCGGGACTTAATCGCTCAGCAGTTGATGCTTCCACCACATCATGGCTATCCAATCACCTCGTCACTTGAGTGGCTGAACTCTTCGCTCGAAATCGGAACTGCAGTTATTGATTTTCGCGAGGCCTCTTCGAAAATCACCTCATCCGCTGGATCAAAAAATTTACCAACGGCGCGAGCCGGGCTATCGGCTGTAGTAGGACTCTTTACACAAGCTAATGCTGTGCTTGTGGCTGAGGCCTCTGTAGCGCTCGAGAAAAGTATGGCAGTCGTTCGAGACGCATCCATCCAGTTTTCAGTTCCTGTCGACGAGCAAGGGAGATTCAACGAAATGCTGATGGCCTTGAATTTGATTAAATACTCTCTCAGCGATCCCAACACGGCAATTGGCAGAGTTGCTATACACGCGGCTCTTCATCGCTCGGAAAGCCGCAACATCGAGGGCTAAACAGGTACGGAGAACGCTTGCGCAGCGGCGCCTACGGATTCGCGACACACGGCACGATCTCACGACAAATCAGCAGAGGTGTCGTCAGATCGACTCACCCATAAAAAGGCGCGCATTACGGCGAACGGCATCTGCGATGAAGTTCGCTACCTCACGGATATGTGCGGCTTTTCGATGATCCTGGTGGACATGCATGTGGAACGAACGCGTTAGTACGATCTCATCTGGCAGCACACGTACGAGCGTCGGAAAAAAAGAAGCGATATACGCCGGCAAGATCCCCAGCGCATTTCCCGCCAGTGTCGCGAACACCTGTGGGAGTAGTGCAGAACTGCGGATGCGAGGTACGAGTTGATCACTGACTACATCGATATAGTCAAGCTCTGGCGCAAACAGCCCCTCCTCCACATAACCAACAAAAGGATGGCGCTCCAGATCCTTCACTACTCGAATTGGTTCAGCTTGAGCCAGATAACTACGAGAACCGTACACAAACATTCGATAGTCCGTCAATCTTCGAGACGCGACTCGCAGGTGCTCCGCACCCGAGAGCCCGACGGCTATATCAACCTCCCCCTTCCATAAACTAAATTCCTGCGGCGCCGCGAAAAGTTCGACCTCGAGTAACGGATGCAAGTTTGTCAGTTCATGCAGTTTAGGTGCCAAAAAGATGCTGGCAAATCCGTCCGGTACGCCAACTCGGACCACACCCTGAAGTTGCTGCCTGTTTGCGCCAGTAGATGCCTTCGAAAGCAACCAGGCACTTTCAATGGATTCCGCCGTTTGCAGTAATCGCTCACCGGCAGGGGTGAGTACGTATCCAGCGTTGCTCTTATGAAAGAGCCGATCCTCGAGCTCGCGCTCCAATGACTGGATGTGACGCGAGACCGTTGTGTGCTCAGTGCCAAGTCGCTCCGCGGCTGCAGACAGCGTGCCGGCCCTCGCCACCGCTAGAAAGTATCGAAGATCGTCCCAATTTTCGCCCTGTTTTCTTGCAGGCATGTTGCCTCAACGTCCGCTCGATCATTCGATATTCTGGATTCTACCGCACCATTTCGACCCCATCGGCAGACAAGGAAATTCGTGTGAATCATGTCACGAGAACATGGCCGGGACCACTCGCCCCCCACGAAGCTGTCGTCACGCGGCCTTCAATGATTTTTTTGCTGCACGAATGTCGTATTACACGGTTTGGCGGCCTCACCGCATCCCTCTGCTCGCCTGAGCACCTCAGTATAAACAGTGCGTAGCACTATCGCCCGCGAAACAGCGGCGCCCGCCGCTGCACAAAGGCCTCTAGCCCCTCGCGCATATCTTCGCCTGAACATGCCACTCTGCGAAGCTCAGTGATCCGCTCCATCGCGTCAACGGGAACCGGAACCAGATCCTCGAGGATACGCAACTGCTCTTTTACGGCCGTAATGGCAAGCGGCGCTTTAGACGCGATACCCCTCGCCATTTCTAGCGTCAGTGCTTCAAGATCTTCCTGTTGCACGAGACGATTGACCAATCCAAAGTGTTCCGCTTGTTCAACTTCAAGCGGACGGGCACAGAAGAACATTTCCTTCAAGATGTGAATAGGCAGGTTGTTCACAAAGCGCAGCAGCCCGCTCGTGCTATAGGGAAGACCGATGTTCGCAGGGGTCATCGCAAAACGGGCGCTCATATCCGCCACCACAAGGTCGCAACTCATGACGAGATCAACGGCGCCGCCCCACACAGAACCCGAAACCATTGCAATCACGACTCCGGGGTAGGTCCGCACCCGGCGCAATAGTCTTTCGAGCGGCTTACCCCATGCAATTGGGTCGTGATCTTCCGCAAGCTCATCAATATCGTGGCCAGCACTCCAGACTTTCTCACCCAGCCCGCTCGTCAATATGACAACCGAAACACCTTGCGATGCAAGCACCGTCAACTGCTTCTCCATCGAGCCCAATAGCGCTCCATTTAACGCGTGAAGCTTTGACGCATTGCGAAACAGTACCTTCGCGATACGCCCGTCGATGATTTCCGTCGTGACTTCGACCGCCTCTTCCGATGTCATCGTACTCATTCCATTACTCCACATTCTGGGCCAAATTGATCTCCGGAGCCTCCGCGGGTACGCGGGGAACCTGATGAACAACGCCCGCGGCGAGTAACGCATACAGATCCGATTCACTATAGCCGGCTTCCCGCAGCACCTCCGCTGAGTGCTCACCGAGCGCAGGCGGTGCACGGCGAGTGGCTGTGCGCGGGGTGGCTTTCCCGTTTCTCGCAGCACTGAACACAGGTGTCGGCACCTGACGCAGCTGGCCGAGCGTCCGATGGTGGATTTCCTCGACGAGCCCACAGTGCTTCACCTGCGGGTCAGCAAACACTTCTTCGAGCGTATGAATTGGACCCGCAGGCAACCCTGCGGCAACAAACAACTCTGTCCATTCGCGTTTGCCGCGTGTCTTCAGGCGACTTTCAAGAATCCCCTTGAGCTCGTCGCGATTTGCTACGCGTGCTTCGTTGCTCGCGAAGCGCGAATCGTTAGGCAATTGCGGCAGCTCTAACAGTTTGCATAGGCGGCGCCACATCTCCGTGGTGATCGGCGCAATATTGAGGGGACCGTCCGCAGTCTCGAATACGCCGTAAGGCGCAATTACCGCGTGTGCATTTCCAGTTCTCTCCGGCACATTGCCTAAGCTTAGGTAGCGTTGAGCATGTACGCTGAGAAGCCCAACGAGCCCTGCCAACAATGACGTGCTGACGTGCTGCCCGCGCCCCGTGCGATCTCGCTCGAAAAGCGCCGAGATGACGGCGATGGTAAGCCAGAGGCCCGAGCTTAGATCGCCGATTGCCGTACCTGTTCTCGTCGGTTCGCCCCCCGGAAACCCGGTGAGACTCATCAGCCCCGAGTACCCCTGAGCGATCTGGTCGAACCCCGGCCAATCCTTCAGCGGTCCGGTGTCGCCAAATCCACTAATACTGGCCATGACCAGCCTGGGATTCCTTGCGCTCAGCACGTCATAGCCGAGCCCCATGTTCTCCATCGTGCCCGGCTTGAAGTTTTCGAGAACGACATCTGCACCGTCGATAACGCGTTTCACGCCGTCCAACCCTCGAGGGTCACGCAGGTCGACGCAAAGTCCACGCTTGTTGCGGTTGCACGAAAGATAATACGTGCTGACCCCCCGGTCGAAAGGGCCCCACGTGCGGCTCATATCTCCATTTGGACCGGCTTCGACCTTGACGACGTCAGCGCCAAGGTCGGCCAGTACCATCGCGCAAAACGGCCCTGAGAGCGCACGCGTCAAATCGATGACCTTGATTCCTTCCAAGGCTTTCATGTGATATCTCCAGTTGAAGCTTCGAGGATTGCAGCAGGCGCTATTCGGGAAGCCGCGTGTCGCGCGTTTCCATGGCGAACGGCAGTATTAAAAGGCCAAGGCCGAAAGCGACAGCAGTCCATGCAACTGGCGCACCCAGCGTACCTTGCCAGCTGATCGCCGCGGCGAGCAGAAAATTGACACCGGCACCGATGAAGCGGCCAATCGACGCATTGAAGGCAAACGCGGTCGCTCGGATTTTTGTCGGATACTGCTCCGGTAGCCAAAGCGAGAAAATCGCGAAATTGCCGCCAAAGAATCCGAGCAAAGCAAGGGTGGCCATGAACGGGAGAAGGCCGTCTGGCACGTAGTAGGCCCATGCGAACGCAATAACGATAGAAACCGCCATCCCAGCAAAGTAGATGCCGAGTGCGACCCTGCGCCCTACCTTCTCCGCGAGATACGGTGCGACCAGGCAACCGACAATCGTCCCCACGGACAAGATGGCGGCGCCGATGGAAGCGAGACGGATAGCGTCTGCCTTACCGATTCCAGCACGGGTCGCGAGGCTGACCACCGCGCTCGCCTCATAGACCGATCCTGCCCAAAGACCCACGATTGCGACGCCGACCAGCGCCGCGCTGGTTATCGTGCGCCGGCGAAACTCGGGCGCGAAAATCAGGCGAAGCGGCGATACGGCATTCTGAGAAACCCGTTGCGCGTTGCGCCGGGATGCCCGGTCCCATTTGCCTGGCTCCTTCACCTTGCACACGGTAAAAATGGCGACCGCAGCCGGCGCGAGGCCACACAGAAACATAGCGCGCCAGCCGTTCTGAGCGCCGATTGTGTAGTTGAGCCACGCCGCAATGAAGAAGCCGAGGTAGTAGCCTGTCTGCAAATAGCCAGCCCCCATCTTTCGGCGGTCCTCCGGCCAGCTCTCCGCAACATACGTTCCGGCGAGTGCCCATTCCCCACCAACGCCTATGCCGGCAAGCAAGCGGAACAGACCAAGCTCCCAAACGTTGTGTGCAAAGGCAGCCGCGCCCGTGAAAATCGAGTAAATCAATATGCTCGCTGCAAGGGTGCGAACACGGCCGAAGCGATCAGCGAGCGGCCCCCAAATGAACGACAGCCCCCAGCCGATGAGAAATAGGGCAAACAGGATCGAACCATACATACCGAGATTGCCCGCGGTTGGCTTGATGCCCGAAAGCGGCAGTAACTCCATAAGCGCCGGCACGAGGACCAACGCGTAGATGACGGAATCCACGCCATCGAGAACCCATCCGAGATAGACCGCCCAAAACCCGCCTATCTGCTCCCGCGATAGCGGCGTACGCCCCGCCTTGACGTCGGGCGAGGTCGATACAACTGCTTTTTGCATGGCTTGTCTCCGTTTGTGTCGCCGTCCATACGCGATGTCTTCTCACCGGCAGCGGCTATATGAGACGAGTATAGGAAGAGACACAATCGCCGAAAAATATGATATTCCTCTCACGCAAGCGTTTTTTCTTATGGCGCCGAACAGGAGACAGCATGGATCTGAAACAACTCCGGTACTTCGTGAAGGTGGTCGAATATGGCAACGTCACGCGCGCCAGCGAGGCGCTGCATGTCGCGCAACCAGCGGTTAGCCAGCAGATACGCAATCTTGAGAGTGAGCTCGGCATCCTTCTCCTTGAGCGCAGCACGCAAGGGGTCGCACCGACCGCGTCAGGGGAAACTCTATATCGTCATGCCCTGGAACTCCTGCGCCAGGCGGATCGCACGAGCGAGCTATTGAGGCAGGACGCGGAGTCGCCACAAGGTAAGGTTTCGGTAGGCCTCCCCTCGAGCACATCTCGCGTTCTTGCGATTCCCTTAGCTCGCGCCGTCCGGGACAGCTATCCCGGCATCGTGATTGAACTGATCGAAGCACCCACTGCCGACCTGCACGGGCTCGTTGCGAATGGTCGAGTTGACCTGGCCATCGTGGCTGATGCGGTCGAGACCCAAGGAGTACGGGCTGAACGCCTTCTTTCGGAGGCCTTGTACCTGATCGCGTGGCCCGAGTTTTCCCTGCCTCGCAGGCCGATTGAACTCAATGTAGAGAGCGTCAAGCAGCGTGGCCGGTCGTGTTGCCTCACGGGACGATGTTACTCCCGGGTAATTGTCACTCTCCGGTTGTTTTGCGATGAAGGCTGGTGCTGCGTAGCAGCGCCAGCCTTCATCGCGTCGGCGCCGCCGAGTATCCTGGTCACCAGTTCCCTGGCGCGGTTCGATCGCCATGCCTTCACGCGGCGCTGCAGGGTGCGCAACTGAGCACCAGAATACATCGCCGGTGCCATGGCGACGAGACGCTCATGTAGCTTTTTCGCCGTGATGCCGGGCTCGGCTTCAAGCCATTGCTGTATTGTTGGCCATGTATGCTCGAACGGATCTTCCCGGCTGCGCCAGGTATGGGGGACGCTCGCCTTTCGGTGATGCGTCGGCCTTACCTCGCCGTCCTGCCAGGCTGTTCCGAGGCTCGCCAGGAAATCCGCGAGGGGAACGCGAGCAGGTGTTTTTGCCTCCGTCGGCGCCGTGCCGGATTCGCTGCATTGCGCGACGTGCTGCTGTGCTTCGCGCATTCGGCTCAAGAGGTCCAGTGGGTCGAGAGCGCGAAACTTAGCACGTAGTCTGCGTTTGGTTGCCTCCGGCACCGACGCCGAACGCAGCACGCGCTCAAGCGGCGTCAAGGGCGCTTCATACCGCTTGGTGACCCTCGCGCCATGACGCGTCTTCGATTTCAGCTTGAATGAAGGCTGGAAGAAGTTAATGTACAGACGCGACACCTCGTAAAGGGAGGCAAGAGTTTCCGTGGCTTCAAGTCCACGCAGCCTGCCATAGCCGACGAGGCGACGTACGATCGATCCATTCGTCTGCTCGACCCACGCCTGGTCATTTTTCTTGTACGCGCGTGAGCGTGTCAGCTCGATGCCTGTTGCCTTGCAGAAGTCGAATACGGCCTCGTTCATGAAGGCCGTGTCGTTATCGCAGTCCAGACCGCGAAGCGGAAACGGCAAGGCAGGCCTAACGCGCTCGACGTACTCGAGGACGAGCGTGCCGCTGCGGTACGGCATGGCGAGGCATTCGGTCCAGCCGGTCGCGATATCGGTCATCACGAAGCTGTGCACGAAGTCGCCGTCGATCTTGGTGCCACCGCAATGCTCGACGAAATCAACCTCGAGATAGCCGGGCAGCGGATTGTTCCAGTCAGAGAAGGTCCGGATCGGCACGGCACGGCGAATTGCATTGCCCACTCCGCCCGCGCGCCGGCGTTGACCCGCGAAAGCCTGTTCGCGCACGTCACGCAGCAGCCGGTCGATGGTGGCGGCACTGATCTGGTTCAGCCGTTGGCGAACCTCCTTCGATAGCGTCAGGTGACCATGCCGTGTCATCGAGTCGATCAGCGTTGGAATGAGCGCCTTCAGCCGCTTGCCGCAGATTCGATCCGCAGCCTCCCACAGCGTAATCAGTGCGGCCCGCACCGTATCGTCATAGCGGCGCTGTGGACCGGGTTTCGTCCTTGAGGGCAGAGGCTCGCGGCACAGTACGCGGATAGCGTGCTTGCGATGATACCCAGTCACTCGGACAAACTCGTCCAGTATCTTGCGCCTCTCGTTCCGATCAGAACGGCGGTACCGCTCACCGACTGCCTCAGTCAATTCCCGTCGTGTTGTCATGCTGAGCCGCCTCGTCATAAGTCGTCCCCGTCAGCATTCTGACGGGTAACAAATTACATGAGGCAACAGGCATCGCCTGGTAGCAAAAATCTTGAGTCAATGCGACCGGCCAAGCTAATTGTCGCCGCCCATCCGGATCGTGCCCACCGGCTTGTCACGCGTTTCGACCACCGCAGCGAGTTAGTTCTCGATTTCTTCGAATCGTGGTGCGACGGTTCTCAGCAGCTGCTCCCCGGCAGCGGTCGGTGCGACGCTGCGCGTGGTTCGGCCGAGCAGCCGCACTCCCATGCGCGCTTCCAGCCCGCGCAGCGTGTGGCTCAGCGCACTTTGCGATACGCCAAGCTTGGCTGCGGCACGGGTAAAGCTGCCTTCGCGCGCCACCGCAATAAATGCCAGCAGGTCGGTCACATTTTCGCGCAGCATTGATGAAATCCGCTCATAGGTCTTTGCGCATTTTACCGTCTAGTCGCACGCGCGCGCCGTCCGCAGAATGTCTCATGCCATCTATTGGCCTGGAGAAAGGAGAACGCCATGTCCGGAAAACCTACCGCTGCACGCGAGTCGTTCGGCAAACTGGCCCCGAAACTGGCCGAACTGAGCGACGAGGTGCTGTTCGGCGACATATGGGAGCGCCCTCAACTGTCGAAACGGGACCGCAGTCTCGTGACGTGCGCTGCGCTGATCGCACTCGGCAAGACCGAGAAGATGAATTTTCACATTCCGCGCGCCATCGCGAACGGCGTCACGTAGGACGAACTCGTCGAACTGACTACACACCTCGCGTTCTACGCAGGCTGGCCCAACGCAATGTCGACCGTATCAAAGTACAAAGAGCTGGGTGTGGCCGCGAATAGCGGAGCATGAGAGAAACATCATGAAACTCAAAAGAGCTGGCTCGCAGCCCTCAATTAAAGGCCCCGCCGAATGGTTCACCGGCACCGTGCGTATCGATCCGCTTAGTGCACTGCCGCCGCTCGCTCGGGTGTCATGCGCGAGCGTGACGTTCGAGCCCGGTGCGCGCACCCGCTGGCATACCCATCCGCGTACCTAAGGCTCAGTCTGAACCGTAGACGACAAACGGAGCCCAGAAGTAGGGGTGCCGGAAGTCCGGAAGGTTGCGGATCCAACGCTGTGCGGCTCGTACAGCCACGGCAGCCGACACGCGCGAATCGATGAGTTCCGTATAGAAGCGATCAACGAACAGAGCTGCCACGTGGTCATCAAGTGGCCAAAGCGTAGCGGCGACTTCGCGTACGCCTCCACTTAGGAACGCGGATGCCAAGCTTTCAGTACGCCCTCCCGTCGATGCCGGCCCGTTGGCGGTGTCGCACGCGCTAAGGACGATTAACCTGGCAGCGAACGACGAAAATGCGATCTCGAAGGCAAAAACCGGTCGGTCGCTGAACAGCAATCGTGAAAGCAACGGTGTAGCGGGTTCGAACTCCGCGTGGCAAGCGACATGCAGCAGGCTGGCCTCGGCACCTGCGAAGAGGTCCGCTGCAACGGCGGTTGGCGCAGCCACGGCATCGACAAACTGCGCTGAGACGCGGGCGAGTTCCACAGCCACGCCCTCCAGCGCAGGAAGATCACAGTACGGTACTGCCGGCACCCCGAGTATCCGGCAATGCGAATCGGCCATGATGCGCGGGGCCGGACGTTCATCCGCATCAGCCAAGCTCGCCGCGCGATCAAGATAGCGCACGAGGTGTGTCTCGACGAGGGGCTCGTCGCCGACAGGTAACGCGTGGAAGGGCACGTTGTGCAACCCTTCTGCCGGGACGATAAAGAGAGTCGAGAACGGCTCCAGACGCTTGCCGAGGTTGCCTAGGAGTGCCTGTGCAAGCTCTTCGAGCGCAGATGTGCTGTCCCCCGCGGCAAGCTCCTGCTCGACGGCCGCAACCAGTCGAGCGGTTTCCGCGCGGGCGATGTCGAGCCGGTGCACGGTTGCGCAGCCATGGTCGAGCGCTAGCGCGATCAGGCAGTCGCCAGCCCAAGCGTATTCCAGCAGGCAACTGGTGTTGTCGAGGCGAGAGCGTACGGCCCGCGCGAGCGCTTCAACGCCATCGCGATCGTCGGCGACGAATGATCCCGACGGTGACTGCCCGCGCACGAAGTCGCGCCGGCCTATCAACCACTGCACTTCCTGCTCGATTCCGCTGAGGTCCTGCGCACCACTCACCGCAATGACAGAGCGCTGCACCAGCCGCGCGAGCTGCTCCCGCTCCTCCTGCACCTCGGCCATGTCGCCTGTCGCGGCACTGCGGCTGCGCACGGACAGCGACAAGGAGCCGGTGCGCGCGAGTTGCAGGATGCCGAAACATAAGTCGGCCGCACCGGCCTCCATTGCGCACAAAATTGCCGCCACGAAAACATAGTCGGCGTTGCCACGCTCGTAGGTGCGGAACCGCAGTGTCCGATGTTGCAGTATGTCGCGCGCGGCAAGCGCGGTCGCACTACTGAAGCTAACCAACGCGGCTGGCAGGTCGCCGTTTCGCCTTGCCAACTCGCCGCGGGCGGCGAGTGGCATCCAAAGATACTGCGTCGGCGCAGCCGAGTTTGCCGAGCGTTCTTTCTCGAGCCACGCTTCGATGCATGTCTTTGCATCAGCTCGGAGGTCAAGGTCCATGCAGATCTGAAGTTCCTCGGATCGCAACTGCCGAATCCAGCCGCGAGCGGCGACGACATCGGGCAACGCGAGCTTGGCGTCCCGAACAAACGTGAGCGCCGCCTCACCCACCTGCAGGCGGCGGCACATGGTCGCGCGATGGAACGCGCTCGCCGCAAGACCGCCGCGATCGCCAGAGATATCGAATTGCCCGTCCGCGAGCTCGAGCACACGTAGAGCTTCATAAAGCAACAGGTGATCCTTCAGATTGACACCGAGGTCCAGCAACGCACGCCCCAAGCCGCGCGTGTTGCCGATCTGCCGCATCACCCGCACGGCCATCGTAATGGCGTCGGTTGCTCCGATGGGATCCTGGTAAGTTCGCATTGACCGTGCAAGCGTCAACAGGCACTCCGCGAGCGCCAGGCTGGGAGCTAAGGGAAGAAGCCGCTTCAGGGCCTCACGTGTGCCAAGCGCCAGCGCCTCTTGGGGTATCGATCCGTCTGAGACCACTGCAGCAGACACGATGTCCATTGGCAGAATCAAAACCGTTGTCGAATAGCCAACAACCTTGGCCACATCGGTCTTAAGCACGGCGACGGTCATATCGGTAATGTTCGCCGCTCCGAGATCTGCGTTGATCTGCTCGCGGTCACGCTCCGCCAAGGCGACTTCATCCGCAGGCAACGCGGGCAACGTCAGTTCCTCGAACTGCGACCAATCGGCTGACAGATCGCGAATCGCGTCGCGCAGGGCCATGTCCCCAGGGGTGGCAACCAGCCCACGAAGCCAAAACTCTCGCGTTGCCCGCAATCGTCCCTCGCGAGCCGCCGCTAGGCCGGCCAGTCCGTTCAGCTCCCCTGCATAGCGTAGGATCTTTCGCAGGTCGCCAAAGGATGACCTTTCCTCGGGCGACAGGTAGCGGCCGTACGTTAGCAGCGGCCCCACCACGGCGAACTCCGCCCGCAGCACTGCCCACACGGTCGGGTGATCTTCGCGCGCAAGGGCACCACGAATCTGCGCCAGCGCGTCGTCCGGTTTGAGATGAACTTCCTCAAGATTCTTGGCATCCCAAAGGAGTTCAAGGAAGACTTCCGCCGTTGCCGGAGGTACTCCTAGCGCCATTGCGTCTCTGGTCATAGGTCTAAATCCTTCCGATGCCGCTGCGGCGCTGATCAACCGTTCGCCTTCAACGCTGGAAGCGCGACCGTGGGGTCGCCCAGGATGACCGTGTGTTGCCGGTCAAGCGCCGTCAACTGATTAATGAGCGCGCTGTCCAACGCCCCGGGCAGGCCCTTGTTGAAACCGCGCACCGCCTGCGCCCACAATGCGAGTGAGATCGCAGCGTCTTTGAAGACTTGCGACAGCGCCCAGCCCAATGGACGCCCGCCTCCGGAAGCGAACAGGTTGTCGTAGAGCGTCTGTCGGACGCTGTGCGTCAGTGGCTGGCCGGTGCGTGGGTCTCGCAATGTCCAGTTGAAGGTAGGCTCGACGTGGCCAACGAACGCCGCCAGCGGTCGCCTGACGCCGAGCAGTCGCTGTGGGAGCGGCGCGACGCGTGCCCCACAGACAGCGGCCACGCCGTCTAGAACCCGCATGACTTCGCTAGTCGAGTCGAACAGTCCAGCGTATTGCGAACGCGTGTCGCTGCCGGCGGCGCAGCATGCGTGTGAGTACCAAATCGCCCCGTCGGGCGACCAGGCTTGGCAAAGTGCCTCGACGTCAAGGACGCGATGCGCACAGTCCACCGGCACGCCGAGCTGCCCAGCGGTCAGCGCAGCATCGTGCAGCGGCCCAGTCATGCCGTGGCTGGTGGTTATCACAAGCGCGGGATGATGCTCCCGCAGCGCCTCGATCAACTGCGCGCCGGTGGCGTTAGCGCCAAAGAGGCCGACGCGACGTGCGAAATCGCCATCCTGGTCGGCGTCAAAGGCGTCGATGAGCTTGCGCGAGATCGCCTGGTCCATCAGCCAGGTGATGTCTCGCGGACCATGGTCGACGCTCCACACGAGTGGCGCCCTCGGATCGCGAGGGCTACCGGTCCAGCCACCAAGCAGCGCGTCGACGTAGTTCGACAACGCGTCGCCAGCCAGGTCAAGACGCCCGACATAACGTCGTAGATTGGCGGCATACTGGAACGACCACGGCACCTGCTGCGGCGACGCGGCAATCAGCAGATACAGCGGCAGAGCGTCGGGGGCGATGCCATCATCGCTGACGAGCGCCAATGGCTTGTAGCCACCCTTTGTGTCGTAGCGCAGTAGTACTTCGTTGCCGTGCGCCGCGCTCCAGCGCAGTACAGGCGAGCCTGGGCGGGCGGCCAGAAGTTGGCGGATAGGTTCGGGCGCATCGTCGGCGCGGCTACGTGCTTCTGCCGGCAACGTCAATTCATCTGGTAACACCAGACCCCAGCCAACCCTTGGATGCCTCCAGTCCCATGGCGCGACCTCCTGCGGCGCCATCAGGGTCGACTCCGGGCCCGGCCCGCTGCCCTGGCGCAAGAGGGCCCAGGTAGCCATTCCCGCCGCATCGGGCACGGCAGCGGGACTGACCGCCCCCGTCCAAGCGTTAATGGCCAGCGGCTCGTCGGCCGAAAAGTGCTCAGCCGCCAAGGTCCTCGTCCTCCTGGCCGAAGCGGCCCCAGCGGTCGGGGCGTAACGCTGCCGGCACAACCGGGGCTTCGTCCAGCAGCGCCAGCATGCGGTCGCGCACTTCGGCTGGCGTGTCCGGCGGCAGGCCGGCCAGCATCCCTGCCACCGTCTCGGTTTTGGCCCGCACAACGGCCCAGTCTAACGCCGGCGCAGGTGCTGCGGGTGCAATGGGTGCCACTGGCAGCGGCCGGAACACCTGGAACGGCTGCTCTTGCTGGTACAGCACCGGCAGCGTCCAGCGCGCGCCACCCTTCAGCGGCGGAATCAGGTCGCGCAACGCGCGGCGCGGGCGACTCATGGCTGGAGATAGATCGACCCGCTGTGGCAACGCTCCCGGCAGCATGTTCAGAACGCCCTCGAGCAGATAGAAAAGCTCCGGGTAGAGCACAGCGCAAAAGCGACTCGCCTCACCAACTGCCACCGGTTCAAGCATGCCAATGGCCGCAGCAAGGCCGGCCTCGGAAACGAGCCGCTCGGCCATTGAGTCCATGGCATTGAAGGACTGGCCACCTTCGCAACAGTTCAGCACCACCAGCCAGGTGTCGCGCAGCCCCTCGAGCTGTGCCAAGGTGTCGATGGCCAATGAGATGCTGCCTGGACGCCCCGGCAGCACATGGTCAACGGCATTGGCCAGTTCGAGAAAGGCAGCACCCATTGCAGCCTTGCCGTGGCAGAAGAAATGCAAAATGTGGGGACGCACAGCGCGAATCTGAGCCTCTAGCTCCAGCCCGTTGGCGGGCATTGCGCGGACGTTGATTGCAGGGTGTAATCCAGCATCGCATTCGCCCTGCGCCTGGGCCAGCAGCGCAGTTTGGCCAATTCGCACCTCGGCCTTGACCGGGAGCCCGCGCGCGTGGGCCTCGTCAAAGGCGGTAGCCAACGCGCCCCATTCCTCCGTAGCGTCGAGCCCTACGCCGGAGAGGAACGCAAGTAGCCGCAGAGGCGGCGTGAACAGGCGCGGACTGTCCTCGGCGCTGACGCTGCGCACAATGCGGCCGATGTGGCAACGTCCGTCCAGCGCAACAAAATGGCCCCGATCGTCGCGCAGCGTCTCCCAACGGATCTGACGACCTTCATCAGCCTCGACCACGAAACACAGACTGTGCGACTGCTGAGCCGCAGCATTGAATGCTTGCTGCAGTACTTGCGCGATTGCCGGGTGCTGTCTTAGCCCCATTGCCAGCGTGTTCCCGTACTGTTCCAACTGCATCGAGTCGTTCAGCAGCGGCAGCGCGGCAGCGCCGAACCCAAAGGGCACCCTGTCATTCCAGTTCCTGGGCAGCGGTGGCGCGCTCTTCTCGATCCGTGCGTCGAGCACACCATCACGGTTACTGATGATCAGGACGGTGCGCGTCATGGCCGGCCACCTCCCCTGCCGCCACGCGCCTTGGTAGCTACGCTGGCGACTACTGCCTGCAGCTTCTGCAGTGTGCGCTCGACCTCGTTGCCTACCGCGCTCGTTGCGGGGTCACGCTCTTCGCGGCGTTGCAACTTCTGCGCCGCTTGCTCGACGTAGCGCTGCGCGGCGGAAACCCAGCTTGGCAGGTCGGGCTCGGCAGAAGGCGTCGCGGAGACGGCGGCCGGCGGCCGGCCGCGCGAGGTAGCGCCGCCTCGGCTTCCTCCTCTGCGCGAGCCCCGCGTCTGCGGGGCCGATAAGGGCACAGCGGTACTCTCGAACAAGCCTGCGTTGGCGTCGAGTGCCGTTGCGGCCGCGCGCCGCAGTGGCAACGGGGCCAAGTTCTCGACGATCGACGGCTGGCAGTAGGCGAACCACTTCTGATCCCGCCATCCCGGCACCGGCGACGGATTGGGCGCATAGAGAAAGCTGTATAGGTCTTCCAGCTGCCAGTCGGGTCCGTCGGTCACCAGCCGGTGATACAGCACGGGCCCCGGTCGGGTCTGCGCCAACGTGTCGGCTAGTAACCGCAGCCCCGCTTCGGAATAGTTGCCGGGCGGGCTGCTGAATATCGCGCTCCACGCACCGGTCTGGGTCAGAAACGCGGCGAGCTCGCCGACACCAACATAGCGCGCATCACTCCGGTCGACGTTGCACAGTGGCGACTCTGCCAGGGCTAACGCCGGGCGCTGGTCAGCAAGATAGCCGTGAGCGACGAAGTGCACCGCATCGAGGCTGCGGCCTTGCATCGAGTCGCGAATCCAGAGCAGCCACGGGCTCTGCAGATCTCGCAACTCGCTGCCGGCAACATGTCCGCGCTCCTGGATGCCATGCGCGCTCGCGGCGGCCGGGTCATGCACGGCCACCCGGGGCTCGTTCGCGAAGCGCGCCTTCAGGATGTGAAAGTATTGTTCGTCCGCGAACAGGTGGATCGTGGTCCGCTCACGGCGCGAGCGCCGAAGCACCGCCTGCGCGATGTCGACCAGCAACTGCGGCGGGTCCAGCCGCGGCTCGGAGACGGGCTCGCTGCAGACCAGCGCGACGTCGAGCACGGCGCGGTTCTCGCGCGGGCGTTCCAGGAAGTCCGGTAACCGCAGCAGGGGCCGCCGCAGTGCGCCAACCAGTGCGCCTTCCCAATCCACCGAGCCGAGGAACCCGTACGGTTTGAAAAGATGCAGCCACAGCGGCAGGCCGTCTGCCAGCCCAACCTCTGTGAGTCGATCGTCCAGTTCGTAGACGAAGTACGGTGGCAGCTGGCTGGTCGGCGACCAGTCCGCCGTCATGCGCGTGGGTAAGTCCAGCTCGGCGCTCGACAGCCACCAGGTTCGCAGCACCTCGGGCGAACCGTGCTCGTAGCTTACCAACTCGACCGCCGCTGCCATGCGCCCGCTGTCGGCGCGCACGCTGACGCGCAGAGTGGTGAGCCCGTACGTTGTCGCAATCATAATCGCCATGGCAGCTCGCTCAGCGTGTGACCAGTCTGTACAACGCCCAGGCCGTGGCGGGGCTGGTGACGTCGCCGTGACCGCCAATCAGGCCCTGCGAGCCGTCCAGTCCGACGATCGGGTGTGCGGGCGCGAAGTCCGGGTACGGGGCGCCAGCCGCGGGCATCGGGTCGATCAACCGTTGCCCTGCGCGGCGTGGCCCGTAGCCGCCGAGTGCGGCAAAGTTGCTCGGCGGCTTGCCAGCGCTGGTGGCATCGTCGCCAGCGGCCATGTCGATCGGCTGCTCGCCCAGGTCGCTATCGCGACGCAGTGCAAGGTGAAAAGTTTCGTGCAGTGCGAAGTCATTGCGACTGTAGGTGCTGAGAATGGGTGGCCTCACACGTTCCGGAGTGAGCGACGCCCTGTAGCCGCCGGGGCGGCCGATGCGCGGTATGTCGTCCGCAAAGCTCAGGTGTGAAACTGCCGGCTGCAGCAGCAGCAGCGAGGACAAGGGCCGAGGCAGCGACGCCGGCGCGCAGACGGCCGACAGCATCACCTTGCAGCCGTAGGAATGGCCGACCGCATGCACGCCCACGGCCGGTGCCGCCTGGAGCACGTCGCGCAGCAGCGGTGCGACGCCGCGTGCGCCAACGAGGCCGGCACGGTCCTTCATCTGATAGACCGAAAACAGCCGCAGTGCATTGCGCGGGTCGAGGAAGCTGAACAGGCCGGCCGTCTCCAAAGGCGCGGCGCCCCCCCCCTGGGACTCGGCCGCGTCTGCTGGAGGCACACCCCAGTCGTCGAGAGATGGCGCGGGGGTACTGCCACCGTCTTGCGCCTGCTGCATCGCGCGCCACATCGAGAGCAACTCGTCGACCGACGTGCCGCGTGCACCGATGCCGGTCTCTTCGTCATGCACGGTGCCGAAGGCGGGCCCGATCAGACTGGCGAGCTCCAGCGCCTGCGTTTCGTCCAGTCGGGGCAATGCCAGCAACGCGTAGACGCGTTCAATCGACGCCTCGCTGCCGAGGTCCGCGAGCTTGTCGATCAGCGCCTCGACCACCGCGCTGTCAGAGGCAGGCGGTTCAACTGCCGCTGCAATCTGCGGACCGCTGTCGAAGGACAGCCAGATGCTAGGCCAGACTACGCCAACGAAGAGCGGCGTGAAAGGCACCCCGTTGGCCCGCACGACTGGGTGGGCCGCGGTGTGCGCCTCGAAATGGCGCAGGAAGCGCGCGTACAGTTCGGCGGCTTCGTCGAAGTCGTTGTTCCAGCCGTGCGAGAAGAAGATCAGGTCGCTCGGCGGGGCATTGCGCAGCGTATGTAGCAGCTGTTCGCGGGTGACAGGTGAAGTGCACGCCGCATGTTTGTCGAAGCGCAGCAGCCAAGTCGGCATGCGCACGCCTTCTAGCGGATAGGGACCGGTGTGACTCGCCATCGGTAGTCTCCTCCTGGCGCATCTGCCAACCTATTCTGGCATCCGCCGCCTCGATGACTGGCTCGAAGCACCACCGCAAGCAATTGCCTGCGCCTTTCACAGCTGAAGTGGTCTATGCCCAAAGCGGGAGCGCCATTACGTGGCTCGCTTCGCCACGCTAGTCTGCCAACGGTCGCGTTGCGTATGTGGGTCCAATGGAACGTTTGCGTCTACGGCGGTTAATTTAGTACATCAGACTACGTCAGTATGTTAGGTAGCTAACACGGACTTCGCGAGATTGACAAGGCTTACGCGAACGTTAGTGCATCAATTCTATGCGATCGCCTTGCGAGAAGAATGAACTTTTGGGCGCTTCCTCAACCCCATTCTCTGCTTCGGCAAGGCCGGGGCAATAGCGTCTCGCACGCAGCTTGCAGTTGCCCGCCCTCAAGCGGAAGCTCACCGACGTCTGGAATCGGATCGACGCGAACGGCTGTTGTCGGGTCGAAATCAAACGTCCGGTTTCCGCGTCCGCGACAATCCGGAGTGGATTGAGCAGCGACATCCACATCGGGCGGGAGGTGGCCCACGAACCGACGTTTGGCCGGCGGTTCGCTCGGACAGTCAAACGGCCGCTACGCATCGACAAACGGCCATTCGATGACGCCCTTTGACTGCTAGATTTCTTCGCTCTGTTGGCGCCGGTGGAGTCGAGCGACTTGGCGGGTGCTTATCGGTCCGGTATCGACGGGTCCTCCTGCGCGAGCCGAGTCAAGACGTCAGCGAGTGTGCGAATCTTGAATTGCGCGGCTCGTTGCGAGGGATAGACGAGGAAATAGCCCAGGCCGTTTTTGCGCAACCTCACTGAACGGCATGACGAGTGCCCCTGCCTCAAGGCGTTCCTTCGCCATCCGAGGGTCGCCAATAGCAACGCCATGTCCCTGTGCGGCGGCGGTGAGCGTTAATTCGAGGGTATCAAAGACGAGCCAGTGTCCGGTGTCGATCCGGGTCGCATCAACATGATCGAGCCAGCATCGCCACTCTCCGTGGCCGTGTCCCGGATGGAGCAAATTGACCCGCGCAAGGTCAGCTACGGTTTTCAGCGATGCGGCCAGTTCACTCGTACACATCGGCGTCAGGCGCTCCTGAAACAACGGTATCGCATCCATACCCACCCAATGTCCGGCTCCACGCACCACGATGGCGTCGACGTCGGGCGTAGTGAAATCGGGCGCATCGTCTGCCGATGTATAGATGCGCAATTCTGTCCTGGGCAACGCAAGATTGATCACTGACAGCCGCGGCAGCAACCAGCGAATCGCAAATGTTGACGGTAGCCGAAGGGTGAGAGCGGACGCGGATTGTGCGAGAACGTCTGCGTGTCGAACCAGTTGTGTGAGCAGGTTCACGGCCACCGTCAACAGAGCATTTCCTTCTGCTGTCAGCGTCAGCCCTGTCGCGTGGCGCACGAACAGCGCACATCGATAATGGGCTTCCAGATGCTGGACCTGACGGCTCACCGCGCCCTGCGTTCGACACAGATGGTCAGCGGCCTTGCTGATACTGCCAAGTTCTGCCGCGGCGACGAACGCCTGGTACGCAGACAGTTGAGGCAAAGCGCGCGTGAGGTCAGCCAAAGGATCCGCATACCCGGGTTGCGAATTTTTCGATTGTTTGGTCATCGCTGCGTCGCTATCGTGACTGGGTCATTTCTGCGCTCCTTCGTGCGAGCGCCTGTCAACAAACCTTCGGAGAATGATTGTGGGTTCACCATCGGAAGCACTATACACGCGGCAGATTCGCACCTACCTGAGCGAACTGGAGCGCGGCGACGTCGCCGCAATCTGCGCCTTGTTCGCAGCGGACGCACAGATATGCTCGCCATTTCTCGGCTGGATGCACCCTGCGCCCTTCTTTGCAAAGGTTGGTGCAGCATCGGGAGACAGCCGGATCACACCCATCGATATCTGCGTCAGCACGACGGGAGCCCGACGCGCGACCGGGTATTTCGTCTACGACTGGGGGCTAAAAGACGGCTCTGCGGTGAAATTTGAGTGTGTTGACGTATTCGAGTTCGACGAAAGCGGCCTCATCAAGCAGATGATCATCGTTTACGACACGCATCCCGTTCGCAACACAGTAGGCGACAAGTACGCGTAGCAGCGGTGGGACCTTTGCCGCGTGATGGAATCGTTCGATGACGCGCCTGTCGTCACCTCCGCTAGCGAAACCAGTGTCGTCGCCTGAAGCTGCCGGGACGCGTCCGTGGAAATTGCATGAGGGATGTCCGCTTCACTTCCAGATGCGCCAATGATGTTCGTCGCGTCGACGGACCGCTCAGGATCGCGAAGCGCCTCACGGACTGACGCCCCTTAGCCTCACACAGGTCTCACACGCTTAACTGGTGTTTGGATGGTTGTATGTCAGCTCGCAAGCCGACGCTTGGGCCCGTCCGACGTTCGAGCGATTGTTTGCGCTTTTCTTCAGCGATCGCGATGAAGTCGGACAGTTCGCGCTCCAGGGCTGAATCTTCGGCGCCCGGCTTCCACGTCGCGGCTCCGTGCCGCCGGCGAGTGGCCCGAGCCAGCGCTAACGCGGCCCTCGCAGCTTTCGCACATTCGTATTCAACTTCACCGCAAAAGTCGCTCGGCTCACCGAATTCACGGAACCTCGTACTACAACTATGCCTATTCGGGCACGCCAACACACAAAGTCAGTGGGCACAATCTCGATCGCATTTATGTGTCGAATAATCTGACCATCGTCCACCATTGGGCGATTTCTGTACCTGCGAGCGACCACAATCCAGTTTGTGCAACGGTTATTGATTCAAGCGCAGATAAGACGTATTGGGAACGGTTTAACAGGTTGCGGAAATACACCCCCGGCGGAAGCGGTGCGCCTCGATGTACGCGCCCGCCAGTCGCAAACTTTCGCATTGTGCAATCTCAACGCGAATTCAACGTTCTTTCGGCGGCTTGAGGCCGACTTCTGACCTCCTTGCCACGCTTTCCGCCACTTATAAGCGGATTTGTGCCAGTGATCGCATGCGCACGAGGTTGTATGCCGCCATGTTCAACACGAACATCTGGTCCACCTTCTTCAAGCCACGCACCATCACCTGACGCATGCGCCCCACGGTCTTGGCCCAGCCGAAA